>JAHDPS010000332.1 GCA_018434225.1 Bacillota bacterium | reverse complement strand
GACGTCGGATATCTGTTCCCCTACGGTGAACACGGGGTTCAGGGCGGCGGTGGGGTCCTGGAATATCATGGACGCCCCTTTGCCCCTCAGCGCCTGCAGTTCGCCGGCCCTCATCTTCAGGACGTCCTTGCCCTGGAACAATATCTCCCCATTCCGGATCCGGGCCTGCCTTGGCAGGATCCTGAGTATCGACTTCACCGTCGTCGTCTTGCCGCAGCCGGTCTCCCCCACGAGACCCACCTTCTCGCCCGCGCGGATCGTCATGTTCAGCCCATTGAGGACCTTCAGGTACCCCCCGAACACTCTAAACCATACGTGAAGGTCATTGATCGAGACAACTTCACCGGGCATCCCTCGATCACTCCTCGGTTGTAAGCATGTCTTTGACGCCGTCGCCAAGCAGGTTGAAGCCAAGCACGACGATCATTATGGCGATGGCCGGGAAGACGGAGATCCACCACAGGTCGGGCAGGTACTTCGCGCCGTCTGAGACCATGGTGCCCAGCGCGGGCTTGGGCGGCTGTTCCCCCATCCCCACAAAGCTGAGCGAGGCACCCGTCAGAATGACCCAACCCATGTCGAGGGTCATCTTTGTGAAGATCGGCGTTATGCAATTGGGAAGGATCTCCCTGAACATTATGTGGGCCTTGCTCGCGCCCGTCAGTTCAGCGGCCTTGACGTAGAATTCGTTTCGCAGCGATGTGGCCATGCCGTATACGAGCCTCGTGTACCAGGGCCACCACGAGACGCACACCGCCATCATGGAGTTGAACAGCGTGGGCCTCATGACCGCGCATACCGCCAGCGCGAGGATGAGCGGGGGAAGCGCGAGGAATATGTCGGTCGTCCTCATTATCACCGTGTCCACAAGCGATCCCTTCATGTATCCGGCGATCAGTCCGAGGACCACGCCGAGCGGCACCACCATGACGAGAACGCCCACGCCCGTGATCAGGGCGCCGCGATACGCGAAGAAGATGCGGCTGAGTATGTCCCGACCGAAGACGTCCGTTCCGAGGATGTGTCCCGCCCTGGGCCCCGCATTGTCTATCGAGTAGTTGACGTATGCCCCCGCGTGAGCCGGGTAAGGAGCGACCCAGGGCGCAAAAACCGCCAGGAGGACTATCGCCGACACCAGCAGCAGCCCCACCACGGACATACGGTTGCGGGAAAACTTGTACCAGGCCCGGTGCATCCTTTCGGTCCTGTTCTTCCTCGCGGGCATAGCCGGCCCAGCTGGCGTCGGGGACCCTGCGGGACCGGGCGCGGTCGGGGTTTTCGGATCCGCGATCTTCACATCCGCGACTGTCATCTTCAGCTCCGCCTCCCGACTAGCCCGATCCGGGGGTCCAGATAGGCCACGATGAAGTCTATCGCGATGTTCATAGTCACGAATACGACGCCGAGCACCATGATGACCGCGGAGATCGCATTGAGGTCCTTATTCAGCATCGCCTGGATTCCGTACCTGGACAGCCCCGGATAGTTGAATATCAACTCGACCAGAAAGGCGTTGCCGAAGAGGGCGGCGACGTCCAGCGCCATGACCGACACGGTCGGGATCAGAGAAGGTTTCATCAGGTATTTGAACAACAGCACCCGCTCGGGAATTCCATAGGCGGTCTCCGCCGCCACGTAGTCCTTGTTCATATTGTCGGTGAGACTCGAGCGAGTGATCCTGGCCGCCTGGGCCAGGCCCCCCATGGCCAGTGCCACGGACGGGAGAACGATGTGGACGAACGCGTCCCAGGCTAGACCGGGATCGCCCGCGAGGAGGCTATCGACAGTGTACATCCCGGTAACGGTGGCCGGCGCATCCAGGCCGGGGCTCAGGCGGCCGGTGGTCGGGAACACGGGAAAGACGTACCCGAAAACCAGCATGAAAATGATCGCCCAGACGAACGCCGGCGTCACGATACCAATGTAGGACACGACTCGCATGACCGCGTCGAACCACGAATTGGAGTACTTCGCCGAGAGAACACCAAGCAAGATGCCCCCCACCGCCATCACGAAAGCCGACACGATCACGATCTCCATAGTGGCCGGCAGGAATTCCTTGATGTCCACGCTTACCGGGCGTCTCGTGACCAGGGACTTGCCCAGGTTTCCCCGCGTCGTTCCCTCCAGCCAAAGGGCGTACTGCACGTGAGTTGGCTTGTCGAGGTTCATCTCCTCGCGCAGGTTCTGAACGGCCCATTCAGGGGCGCGGGGTCCGAGCGCCAGGCGCGCGGGATCCCCCGGGACAACCCTGCCGATGATGAAAATGAGTACGGATAGACCGATCAGCACAAAGAAGGACAAACCTATCCGCCGCAACAGGCCGATGCCCACCTCATCTCCCCCTTATGTCCCGGCCGGGGTCCGCGGAAACCAGCGGACCCCGGCCACCCTCCGCTTTGACTGGTTACTTCGACTGGGTCAGGGCAAGCCGCTTTTCAGGGAAGACCTTTATATCGTGGGCGTACAGGTCATAGCCCATAACGGAGCAGGATACTTCCCCTTTCTTGGCGCGCTCCGCGGGTTGCCACTCGACGTAGGCGGCCTGGTATGCCCTTTTTTCGGCCTGGTCAAACAGCCAAATTGTCGGACAGAGGTCGACGAGTTTCTTTTGAACAGTCGCATACTTGGCGAATCTTTCTTTTGTATCGAGCGTGGCAAGCGCATCCTCGATTGCCGCGTCGATCTCCTTGCTTTGCAGCCATTCCATCTGTTCCCACGTCTTGCAGGAACTCGAGTGGTATCTGGTCATCAGCATCGAACCCGCTTCGGCGTAGTGCGGCGCCACGAACACCACCGAGGCGTTGGGGGTCGTCCCTATGTTCTGCGCATCGGCGATCATCGACCCGAACG
>JAHDPS010000365.1 GCA_018434225.1 Bacillota bacterium | reverse complement strand
CCGGACCTTTGAATCCGGTGCTCACCACGATTTCATGCTACTACTTTGTATCCAGGATGACGGGCCACGTCCTCGGCGGGGTGGCGTCCGCCTTTGCCTATGGCTGCCTTCCGTCGTTCATGCCGTATGAGTTCCAGCGACAGGCGGCAACGAATTCGCAGGAGTTCGCGATCGTGTTTCTGCTTCCGGCCGTCGTGTACGTCGTGAGGTACCTGGGAAAGGGATCTAAGGCCGATCTGCTGGCCGCCTTCTGCGCCATCGGAATAGTGGGTTTGAGCCATCCAGTGGTGGCGGTGTTCGCCGCCGCTGGCGCATTCGCCGCGGTGTGCGGGTGTATCGTTGCCCGCGTCGCTCGATTCGACACGCTTGCGCGACTGGCCGGCGCGGGCCTTTCCGCGGCGATAGTCTCCATCCTGCCGCTTGCGGGCGGTATGCTGGCCGGAATCCCATTTCACGGTTCGTCCGTGGAATTCGCCGCTGCGGAACAGGTGGCGTCGTGGGTGGACATCCGCCCGGTTCACGGGGCGGTTCTTGGGGCCGGTCTAGCCGCCGCCGTTCTGAGCGCCGCGTTCGTGAGGACGAGGCAGGCCCGCGCCGGGCTACTGACGTGCGCGTTCTTCACCGTTATTTCACTACTGGTGTACGAGGCACCCGCGCTGGGTGTGACGAATCTAGCGTTATCCACCCGGTCCGGAGAGATGTACGCTCTGGCCCTCGCGGTTTCCCTGGGCACCGCGGTGTCAGCCGTCGTCTCACTGGGCTCGTTGGGCGGGGGCTGGTGGCGGGACGCATGGCGCTGGTTCTCCGCCGCCGGCCTAGCCTCGGCTATGGTGGGGGTTCTCCTGGCGCATCCGCAGACGCCCGCGCATCCGTACAAGATGCAGACGAACGAGAGCGCCGAACAATACATCAGGATCCTGCTCACGGATACACCCACCGACTGGCTGATCGTGTCGGATTTCGAGGGCTATTCGCTGGTGCTCGGGCGCGGGTGGCACCTGATGACCGCGGATTTCGTTTCGCAGGTGGATCCGCGCGGCAGAGATCTAGTTTCGGTGCGCGACGGGGTTGCCCAACTACTGAATATGTCGAGCGTGTACCTGTTTTATGAGGAGAATCTGTACAGGCCGCCCATCGACGCCGCGCTCCCGCAGTATGAGGCAAAGATAGAGGCCCAGAGCAGGCTCAAGCGATGGATCTCGGAGTATGAGTCTGATCACGGACCGCTGGAAGTGTATCACAGGGGGCCCGACCTGACGATTTATGTGATACGGCATCAAAACGACAAGCGCATGGAATTCGAGAAGATCTGGGGCGAGGGGTAGCGGATGGTGAATCGCGACTGCCACTGTCACATGGGAGCGATGGTATGAGCACACGGCGGCCTCCCGAAGGAACTACACCGCAACCAGGGCTCATCACTGGAACGGGGTGCCTCGTATGGCTCTTCGTTCTGGTTGCGATCAACGTGTTGTTGTATTACCTTTTCAGGCTCCGCTCCACTGAAGCCCAGAGACACATCCTGAAGATGCTGACGAGTGGCATAAGCGGGGCTAAAGTCATTCTTTTCTTCGCGATTATTTATATTTACTTACCATATCGGTTCATCAACTTTGATAAGAGCGATGCCTACCTTGACAGGCTCGTCATAGGCTTCACCTTGATGTCAGCGGTAGTCGTCCTCATCGTTCATTTGCTTGCGCTACTTAAGGTATACGACTTCATTTCGGCGTGGATCAGCCTCGTATCTATATGCTACTTTTTACGCAGATCTAGGCTACGTAATGACGCGGGGGAAACAGGCGGATCTCGAGCGAGCGCACTGGATAAAGCCTTTGGGCAAATACTCGATGGCATAGACGGGAAAGGGGGCGTATACTCCGGCCTGATCTATCCGTTAATCAAGCGCGTTGAAATACTGGTCATGACATGGTGCGGGCAGATGGCGCACATTGTCTATTCCGCACACGGGCTACTCCTTGTCTTCAGCCTCGCTTACCCATTGTACATTCGTTTTCACCATGCAGTGACCAAGGCATACTACGGTTATGGTGACCCATACGTGCACCTGGCCTGGATGAAGTACATGGCGCAAGGTTTGATGTACAAAGACGGTATATACCCTCATGGTATGCACTCTGTATTATCCATCCTGGACAGAGCCGCGATGCTCGATCCATATTGGATCGTCCGCTATGGGGGAGCGCTAATCGGGACCCTGCTAATCTTGAGTGTGTTCTACTTCGTCCTGCATGTTTCTCACGGGTTCCCCGAGGCTACCGTGGCCGCATTTATGTATGGTATAGAATGCGGACTTCCCGTTTGGGGATGGCGCCAGGCAATAACAATGCCGCAAGAGTATGCGGCGCTGTTCCTCTTGCCGGGGACCATCATGTTGTGGCGTTACCTCAAGGGTGATGGACGTCGCTATTTGTACCTGTACCTGGCATCATACTTCCTCACGTTGTCAAGCCATCCTTTTGTTGCATTCTACTTCTTGATCGTTACCGGGTGCGTGCTCGCCGCCTGTGGATTCGCAAGGCAGTTAACACTGCGCCGGGTCGCAGCGTTGCTCGCGCTTGGCGTGGCGACCAGCGTCGTTGGCAGTCTTCCCTATAGTCTCGGTATTGCGCTGGGCAAGAAACTGCATTCAGTTGAATGGGCGCTCTCAACGCAAGTACTCACCTCGGCCCGAGCGTCCGTGTCTTTGAAGGCGCTGCTTGCTAAGGCTTCTCCGTCTGTACTGATCGGCCTGGGGTTTGCAGTGATAGCGGTGTTGATAGGGATCCTTCTTGGGATGAGGAGAGGATCCCCTCCGCAGGCATGGCTGATTTCGGGGATGGGCCTCTCCACCATCGTCATGTATCTGGCGTATGAGGCCAGGAATCTAGGACTACCCCAGGTTATCGATCCAGAACGGACCCAGATGTTCTTTTCCCTGCTCTGTGTAACAGTAATTGGCTGCCTATTATGTTTTCTACAATTCATCGTGCCAAGGCGAGTTCGCACTGCCCTGGCGATATGCGCGTTTGTTATTCTTGGAGTCGTTTTCCATCCTCAGCCCTATGCGCGAGAGATCATCGAGTATTCTGCCGCCGCCGAGAACTACCTCAGCATTCAGAGGGAATTCGGTGCTCTGAGCTGGACCCTCGTCGCCCCCGTTGAACAGTACCAGCAGGTGTTAGGGAAGGGCTGGCACTACGAGATATGGCGGTTCGCCGTAGATTTCAACCCACAGGATGTGGCCCGAGAGGGCTTCGATTTTCCCATTCCGACACCGGACATTTTTGTCATGGTGGAAAAAGTGCCCCTTGGAGCGGATAAACCGGTGTCCCCGGAAACGGCTCTCGAACCGCTTCCGGCCGTAAGCAAAGGCGAGACCGACTTCTACTATCGCGACGTGAAGAACCGGAGTATTGTGGAAGCCCGCGCCATGGCGATATGCGAAGCGTACATGGCCACCCACAAGGGCACCGGCATCTACTATGAAGATGACCAAATACGGGTATACCGTTTCGAGCACGATGCGAGTCCTTTTGTGAGCGAGTAGTTCTAAACGCGGAACGCCGTACGTTGAGAGGTGGGGGGGGCAGGCAATGAAAAAGGTCCTGGTGATGCCTCAGTACAATGAAGAGCGGACAGTGATCGGGGTGCTCGAGGCCGCTTCCAAGTTTGTCGATAGAATAATCGTTGTCAACGACGGTTCGACCGATTCCTCCCAGTCGCTCATCGAGAACTGGATGGACGGCAGGCAGGGTGTGTCGCTGCTCAATCTATCGGCGAACAAGGGGATGTCGGGGGCGCTCCTTGCGGGGTTTTGCCAGGTCTACAGGATGTTACTGGAAAGCCGCCTGGACGAGGACGATGTGGTCATAAACATCGACGCCGACGGGCAGCACAAACCCGAGGAAATACCGCGGATGATTGAGGCTTTGCTCGCCAAGAGGGTGGACGTGCTCCTTGCGAGACGCGATTTGTCGGGATATCCCTTGTTAAAACAGATCGGCAACAAGGGATTATGGGCGTTCGCCTCCATCCTTTCGGGGGTTCGCTATCACGATGTCGAGTGCGGGTTCAGGTTCATGCGGGCGCGCGTGATCCCGGGCCTGCTCAGGTATTTCACGGGGCGGCGGTATGGGTGCGCACAGGAGATTGGGATCATCACCGCTCTCCTGCGTTTCACGATCGATAACACGGAGCCGGCGGAGATCGCCTACTACCGTCATGGCGCGAGGATCAGAGACGGACTGACGAATGTCAGGATGGGGTTCCTCGCGTTCGCCCGGGTGAAAATGGGACTGGCAAACGACCTCGACCGTTTCGTCGAGGGAGTTCTGGACGACGCGGCGGTGTATGAATCGCCGCCGGCGCGCGTCCCTGGAGGTTGAGCGGTGGGATCGGTCTTTCTCACAGATGCGCAGCAGCGCAAGACCCTTGCCGCGATCCGTTCTCTCGCTCGCGCGGGTATCCACCCTTATGCCGGCGAGGTGACGGCATGCGCCACCTCGCTCTTCTCACGGCATTGCGCGGGCCGGCTTGTTTACCCATCGCCGTCGGCGAGGCCCGGGGATTGGATCGACCGCGTAACCGGGTATATTCGAAAACGGGGTATAGAGTGCCTCTTTCCAATGGACGACGTTACGCTGACGCTGGCCTCATCCCGCAGGGGGGAATTCCAGGATCTATGCGCCCTTCCGCTGCCCCCGCACGACATCCTTGAGCGCGGGATGGATAAGGCCTCGACTCTGGCCGCGGCCCGGAAGGCGGCGGTGAGGGTGCCTGAAAGCGTCGTCGTCCTGGCGCCGGGGGACTGCGATGGGTGGCGCGCCGGATACCCAGCGCTGGTCAAGCCAAGGAGTAGTTCGGGCGCGAGAGGCCTGCGGGTGGCATCGGGACCCGAGGAATTGAAGGGGATTGTCGATGACCTCTTGCGGGAATACCCCGACGGCCTTCTCATACAGGAATACGTCCCGCAGGGGCCGAAGTTCGATGTCTGCCTGCTGCTCGACTGGTCGGGGAGGCCGTTGGCCTCGTTCGTCCAGCGAGAGATCAGGTGTTTCCCTATACCGCACGGTCCGAGCACCATGCAAGAGAGCGTCATCAGGCCCGACCTCGTCGAGGCTGCATTACGCCTACTCAACGCGATGGACTGGGGGGGCCTGGCGGAAGTGGAATTCATGGAGGACCCCAGGGACGGGTCACCTGTTCTGATGGAAGTGAATCCTAGGTTTTGGGCTTCACTTCATCTAGCGGTGGAGTGCGGGATAGATTTCCCGCACCTTCTATATCTGCTGGCCACAGGCAGGGATGTCCCGGAGAGGCACGAATATCCTTCAGGTCTGAAGTGCAGGTGGCTCCTACCGGGCGACATCCTTCATTTTTTGGCCAACCCGGAACGGTGGCGCATGCAGCCGGGGTTCTTCGAGTTCTTTCGAAGTGATACCAGGGATGACATTATCTCATTATCTGATCCGGGCCCGGCGCTGGGATTTGCCGTGGCCGCAGCTAGATACTCAATCGATCCCGCCATGTGGCGATTCATGTTCCGGCGGTAAATTCGAGAGGAGCCGACCGACGTTGCTGAACTCGCTCACCTTCGATATTGAAGAATGGTACCACGGCAACCTCTTCGATTTCGGAGAACCGGAGATGGCGCGGTTTCAAAGCCGCGTGGCGCCCGCGACCAACGAATTGCTCGATCTCCTCGGCGCGGCGGGGACGAAAGCGACGTTCTTCTTCCTTGGAGTTGTCGCGCGGGAGCACCCAGATCTCGTTAGACGAGCCGCGTCTGAAAGCCATGAGATCGCGTGCCACGGATGGCGTCATCGGCTTCTATACGAGCTTCCGGACGATGAGGTCAGAGACGATCTTTACAGGGCGAAGGCACTCCTCGAGGACATATCCGGAGCGAGGGTGCTGGGCTTCAGGGCCCCTTCCTGGTCTATATCGGGCAGAACTAAAACGAAAAACCTTCTATCTTTGGTCAGCGAGTGCGGTTTCCATTATGATTCGAGCGCGTTCCCGGGGGGAACCACGCTTTTCGGGGTTCGTGGGATAAAGTCCAGGCCCGAGCGGGTTTCGGGCCGCGGCTTAGGTGGGGACTGGAGCATCGTCGAGGTCCCGGCCGGGGCGTGGAGCGCCGGCTTCGGGCCCAAGGTCCCGGTCGGGGGAGGGTTCTTTTTCCGCGCGTACCCGTATTCCCTGACAAGGGCGTGGATTGAGCGGACGAACCGGCGTGGTTGCCCCGCGCTGGTGTATATCCATCCATGGGAGATGGACAGGAGCCTTCCGAGGTATATTTCTCCAGTACAGCGCGTAGCCAGGGATCTGAACCTGTGTTCCACCAGGTTTAAGTTCGAGAGGATCCTCAGGGATTTCCGGATGGGCAGGGTAATCGACGTTCTCCATCAAGAGGGATTATATGAATGAGCGATGGCGACTCTCACCCTCCTTTGTCGTCATAGTCGCGAACGTCATCCTTGCCCTGGTCGCCTTCGTACGGGAGGCGGCGCTCGGAGCCTTTTTGGGCACTACCTACTCAGCTGACGCGTTCGCACTGTCGCTGTACATATCGGATGTACAGGCGAACACCATACTATACAGTTCGATCTTATTCGCGGCTGTCCCGGTGTTCTCCTCATACGTAGCGAGGGGGAACAACGAT
>JAHDPS010000189.1 GCA_018434225.1 Bacillota bacterium | reverse complement strand
GGTCGGCTCGCGCGCGGAGGCGGTCATTCTCGGCGTCAAGAAGGGGTGGATCAGGCTTGAGTAGGAAGCAGGGTCGGCTCGACGCCGAGAAGGCGGAGGTCCTGCTCAAGATCATGGACCTCACGTCGGGCGGATTGGACCTCGACGGGGTTCTCAACGGTACGGCGCAGTTCGCCCGCGAGATATCGGGAGCGGACCACGCGGCCGTGTTCCTTTACGAGGACGACGGGAGGTCTGTGGTTCCCGTCGCCGTGGTGGGGCCGTCCGGTGGTTCGACGCTCGTAGGAGAAAAGATAGCGTTGCGCATCAACGAAACCAGCATCTTCTGGAAGATGCGCACCTATGATGGCGTCCTGGAGGTTCTGGAGCCGGGGTCTCTGGAGGACGTCGTGGACCTGTCCCAATTCACCTCCCTGTATATCGCCCCGATGGCCACCGACGAGGGGGCGCTGGGCGTACTTTTCCTCGGAAATTGCGGTCCAAACGGCCGGGCCCCGGGCGACCCCGACGCGGAGGCGCACTTTCGCCGCCTTTTTTCCACACTGGCCAGGCAGGCGGCGGTCCTGATCAGCCGCGGCAAGCTATTCGCGAACCTGGAGAAATCCGAAGAGAAGTACAGGAGGCTCACGGAGAACGCCAGCGACATAGTGTTCTCGCTGGACGCCTCCGGTAGATTCACCTTCTTGAATACCCGCGTGCTGGATATACTCGGCTACCGGCCGGAGGATCTCGTGGGAGAATATTATTCGGAGATAGTGACGCCGGAATCTTGGGAGGCCACGAGGAACTCACTACGGACCTGCCTTGAAGCGGGAGAGACCCAGGTAGCCTACGAGTGGGTCGCGACCTCGAAGTCGGGCGAGACGGTGCTCCTCGACGTCAGGGCGTCCGTGCTCTCGCTCGAGGGGCATTATGCCGGCCAGCAAGGGATAGCGAGGGACGTAACCGAGCAGCGCCGTATGGAACAGGAGATAAAGCAGTCGCGGAGGCGCCAGTCGGAGATGAGGGATTACCTGGCACTCGTCACCCACGTGCAGGAGGAAGAGAGGAAACGCGTCGCGCGGGAACTGCACGACGATACCGCCCAGGCGCTGGTCGCCCTGTCCAGGCGGCTTGAAATGGCCATGCCTTACGTGCGAGAACAGCCGGATGAGGCGTGCAAGCGGCTCGAGGAACTCGGCAGGCTGGTGGACACGGCGCTGGCCAACGTGAGACGGTTCACTCGCGACCTGCGCCCGCCGGTGTTGGACGATCTTGGATTGATCCCCGCCCTCGAATGGCTGGTTTCCGAAATGCAGGAACACAATACGGTCCGGGGGGAGGTCGCCGTGGAGGGCACTCCAAGGCGGTTGCCGTCCGACACCGAGATAGCGATATTTCGGATAGTCCAGGAGGCGTTGAACAACGTGAAGAAGCACTCGCTCGCCAGCCTGGCGAGCGTGCGCATATCGTTCGAAGACGATTCAATCAAATTGACCGTCGCCGATAACGGATGCGGTTTCGACGCGCAAGGAGACCCCGCGCAAGGAAACCCCGGGGATCCCGCCGCGCGCGGCCGTCTCGGCATCATAGGCATGAGTGAGCGCGCACAGCTCATCGGCGGCGTCATCGCGGTGCAATCCGCTCCGGGGCGCGGCACGATGGTCCGCCTGGAGATACCGTCCAACCCCGGCACGGCGGGGCAAACTACGGACGACTAGGCATAATCGCGTAGCGCGGGCCCGTCCCGCTAGGCGTGTTTTCTAGTGGCTTTTACGCATAGGATCTAATACCCCCCTATAGCTTGTTCTGGTAGCGTAGTATCTAGAAGGAAGCCGGGGGGTATGGACGTGACGGAGGACAGGGATTGGCTTGTGTGGCAAGCCAAGTCAGGAGACAAAGAGGCCCTGGAGCAACTCATATCCCGCAACGAGAGGCGGATATACAACTACATATATAAACTGACGGGCGACCCTCACGACGCGGCCGACCTGACCCAGGAAACCTTCTTGAGGGTATGCACGTCTATAAGATACTTCCGGGGAGAGGCGTCGTTTGTTTCGTGGCTGTACAAGATCGCGTCGAACGTCTGCGTGGATCGAGCCAGGCGAAGAACCAGAAAGCGCACGTTATCGATCGACGCGCCGCTGACCCTGGAAGACGGCGAGTGCGCCTGGGTGCTGCGAGATGACTCTCCAGAACCGGACGTCATAGCCGAATCCACCGAGGTGCGCGAGTTCGTGCGAAGGGGGATAGCGGCCCTCCCGGTCGATTACAGGACCGTAGTGGTGCTGCATGATCTGCAAGACCTGTCGTACAGGGAGATCGCGGACGTGGTCGGTTGCCCGATAGGGACCGTGAAGTCCAGGCTTAACCGCGGAAGGCGCGCTTTGAAGCAGGGGCTTATGGGCCGAGGAGCGCGCGAGTATCTCGGCGGCGGCTGGGACGTGGATGGTTGTCTCGCCCGCGCGCCACGGCTCCTGCCCGTTTCCTGAGGAGAGATCCGCCATGATCGACGAAGAACGAATCGAGATGACCAGGGGAGAACGCAAGCACCGCCGGGCGAGGAGGACGCAGGTGGTGTCCGCCGTGATAGTGGTGTTTCTCCTGGGGACCTGCGCCATGGCGGCCAATGCCTCGGTGAACCCCAGGATCGCCTCGAATACCTACGTGGCCGGCGTGGACGTGGGCGGCTTGACGCGGTGGGAGGCGTCGGAGAGGATCGCCACCGCCCTCGCGTGGCCGGACAGGAAGATAGCGTTGAAATGGACTGCGGCGGGCGGCGGCGCCGAGACGGTTTCCCTCGATAGGTTGGGCCTCCGAGCGGATATCGAAGGCACTCTGAAGGATATTCCCACTGTCTTACTGTGGGGGCAATCCTCGCCCAGGAGAGACGTGCCGCTGCGCGTGACTCTCGACGCGGGCAAGGTGGACGAAGTCCTCGCGAGAATCAGGGCCGCGGTGGATGCCAAGGCGTCCGACGCCCGGTTGGTCATCGGCCGGGACGACAAGATCCAGATAGTCGAGGGGGTGGCGGGTAAGGCCGTCAACGTCGGCAGGTTCAGAGACTCGCTTCTGGGAAACGGCAAGTGGAGCGCTATTCCCGCGATGATCGAATTGCCGGTGGACGATGTCGAGCCGGGCGCGACTGGCGACCATCTGCGGAAACTGGGTATCAACGAGCTGATTGCGGCGTATTCCACGACTGTGAACAATGATAGGGACCGCACGGACAACATCAGGCTCGCGGCCGCGAGGCTGGACGATTACCTATTGGCGCCCGGTCAGGAGTTTTCCTTCAACGACGTGGTCGGACCGAGAACGGCCGAGGATGGATACAAAGAGACCCCTGTATACTGGCGCGACGAGGTCAGGACGGGTTTCGGCGGAGGCGTCTGCCAGCTGTCCACTACCCTCTACAATGTTGCGTTGCTGGCCGGCCTCGAGATAGTCGAGCGCCACCCTCACAGCCTCACTGTCGACTATGTCCCGCTGGGGCGGGACGCGGCGGTGTCGTTCGGCGAGGTGGACCTCAAGTTTCGCAATAGCACACCGAATCACATCATGGTCAAGTCGTACGTCGAGGGCGGTAAGGTATACGTCAAGATGTACGGCGATACGGGGACGGACCAGAAAGTTGCGATCAAAGCGCACGTCCTGAAGAAGATGGACTTTGAAACCGAGACGATTGAGGATCCCACGTTATCCAAAGGGCAGGTCAAGGTAAGGAACGGGAAGCCGGGATTCGTGGTGCGATCGGAGAGGATCATCTATGTTGACGGCGATCCCGTGAAGACGGAGGTTCTTGGAGTCAGCTCCTACTACCCGCTAAAGAAACAGGTAAAACTGGGCCCGGGCGCGGTCGCGCCGGGGCAGACTCCGGTGCAGGCGCAAACCCCAGCGGCAACGCCGCAGCCGAGCACCACACAGCCGGCTCAGGCGCCGGGGCCCAGTCTCCCCCCGGGTGTGTAATACATCCCGACCGGGACCGGAACGAGCCCCTAAACGAGCGCCTAGATGAACGCCTCGATGAGCGCCTGGCCGCTCCGCTCCGCGGGCGCCTCATTGTTTCTCCTCGGGTTTCATCGACTCAAGCGCAGTGGCTATGTCCTCGAGGGCCTTCATGATTCGGTGCATCATCACGAAGAAGTAGGCCGTGAGCGCCAGGTATACCAGGCTTATTAGGAAACTCATCCCCGTGAGAGCGGGCATTGCGCGGGCGAACACGCTCGAACCCCCCTTTTTGTATCACGTTGTGGCCTTGCTCGCGATCCAGTTCGCGATCGGCCGGCGGGGTCCCTCTTCGCCGCTCGTTTGTCCGAGGTGTTGATTCCACACCGGCTGGACCTCATAATGAACGTGAAGCACCGGCGGGACGGATAGCCTGCGATTGTCGCGAGGCCGGCGCGTAGCGCACGGACGGTCGGGCAATAAGACCATAGATGAGGACGAGCGGCGGGTGACGAGCGGATGAAGGTGAAGTCGGTCCCCGAAGATTTCGTCGTCAACGAGATATCCCATATCGAGCCGGGAGCCTCCGGCCGATACGGTCTGTACATCCTCGAGAAGAAGGGTTGGAACACCTCGGACCTCCTGAAGGGGATCGCCTCGCGTGCGGGCCTGCCGTATCGACTGTTCGCATATGGAGGGCGTAAGGACAGGCACGCGCACACGTTTCAGCATGTCACGGTCGAGGCCGGGGTCGATCTGACCACATCATCCGGTGGATACCGGTTCGAGAGGATCGGTTTCGCCGACCGCGCGATGGGTCCCGATCTGATCGAGGGCAACGAGTTCAGCATAATGCTGCGCTCCCTCAGTGGCGATGACGTGGAGGCGATACGCCGCAACGCCACGGAAGCCGCGGAAGAAGGGTTCCCGAACTACTTCGACGACCAGCGTTTCGGCGGCATGGACCCAGAGAGGGGTTTCATGGCCGAGCGAATACTTAAGGGGCAATGGAGGGGTAGTCTGGAGATATACCTCACGTCCTGCCGTCCGGAAGACCCTCGCGAGGTCCGCGACCGCAAACGGGAAATGCGGGAGTGCTGGGGGGATTGGCGGGCGATGTTGCGCGTCGCGACAGACGGAGGCGCACCCATCGAGATAGCCATGCTCCAACTGCTCGCGGAGGAGCGGGGCGCTTACGTCAAGGCGCTGCGAATGATACCGCGCGAGGAACTATCCCTATTCTTCTCCGCCTACCAGTCGTTCCTTTGGAATGAGATGGCCAGGCGTCTGGTCGTGGAGGTCGGTGACGAGCCACTGACCCATCATGGCGTCGCGGGTCCATATCTTTTCTACCGACGGATCTCTGTAGGCGACCTCGGCTATCTGCGGGATCTGAGCATTCCGCTCCCCGCCGCGGCCCGGATCGAGGACGAGCGCATCAGTGGATTGTTGGCCGCCGTCCTTGAGGAGCGCGGCCTCCACCAGGGCCGGTTCAACGTCCGCAGGCTGCGGCAGGCGTTCTTCAAGCCGACTCCAAGGCGCGTCATCGTGTTCCCCGAACACCTGACGGTGAGTGATGCCGTGAAGGACGAGATGAACCCCGGCCGCAAGCGGGCAATCGTCAGTTTCTTTCTCCCTCGTGGCAGCTACGGAACCATGCTGGTGAAGCGGCTGTCCGTGCGGTAAACGAGAAGGGAAAGGGAACCCGCCGCAGAATACAGACATCAGATGTCCAACAACTATCGTCCCGCCCTCGTAACTCAAGGGACGGAATCGCCGGAGTGATGAGTATTGGCAAGACGTGACCGCCTGTACATGGGCGTCGTTACGGAGATCACCTCCCGGATCCACGGGCGCGAATACAGGCCCGGCGAGAAACTCCCCAGTGAGCCCGATCTGGCCGAGGAATTCAACGTCAGCAGGTCGACTGTTCGCGAGGCGCTCGGAAACCTTGAAGTCCAGGGCCTTATCGCAAGGCGCCACGGGATAGGCTCGTTTGTTATTGGGGTTGACGATGGTATCGGCGCGGGCCTCGAACGTATGGAGAGTTTCACCGATACCATCAGGCGGGCCGGACACAGCGCCGAAGACCGCGTCATCTCGATAAAGCCCGTGCATCTCGGGGACGAAGTGGCGGCTGCGTTGGGAGACGCCCCGGGGGCCATCGGCTACGAGATCAAGAGCCTGAGGTTCTCCGACCGCATCCCCGTGATCTTCACAGTGGACACGCTGCGAGGGGAGATCGTGCGGGGGCGCGAGGGTATCCTGGAACTCAGGAGGAAGCACGAATCGCTTCTTTCGTTCCTCCAGCAAGCACTCGGGATCAAGCCATGTTATTCCCTGATGAATCTATCGGCCGTGAATGCTCCGCCCGACGTCGCCCCGAATCTCCAGGTTGCCGGTGGCTGCCCCCTGGTTCGCCTGGAAGGGGTCGTGCGCGACAGGGAGGGCAACATCATCTATCATTCGGTGACATTCTTCAGGAGCGACAAGTACCGTTTCTTGCTCGTCCGGCGTTCTTGAGATGGTTGTCGGGCACGCAGTTGTCAGTCACATGCTGTCATAGGAGGATGGATCTTGGGCAAGGTATCCGGTCTAGAGTGTGTTCGTTGTGGCAGATCTTACGGATTGGATATGGGGCCGGCGGTATTCGAGGGGTGCCCGGAGTGCGCTAAGGCCGGACAGCCGGCCAACTTGAGCACGGTCTACGATCTCTCGGGGCTTGACGCGAAGAGGCTGGCGCGAGATATCTCGGCCAGGCCGAGGACGATGTGGCGTTACATCGAGTTCCTGCCGGCGGAGCGTCTGGATGAAGCGGTGACCATGCACGAAGGTTGCACGCCGATGGTGAGGCTGAATGGACTGGAGGAAGAACTCGGCCTCGGGCGCCTATACGTCAAACAGGAGTACAGGAACCCCACGGGATCGTTCAAGGACCGGCTTGCCTCATCCGCCCTCACGCATGCGGTGCGGGTCGGCGCGAAGGTCATAACTACGTCATCCACGGGGAATCACGGTTCATCGTCGGTTGCCTATTCGTCCAGGGCGGGATTGGATTGCATAGTCTTCACCATGGAGTCGGTTCCGATCACTATGAAGGTCCTCATGCAGGTTTACGGCGGCAAACTGGTGGCCTGCGAGAAGGGGCCGGATAGATGGAATCTTACGTACTGGGGCATTCACGAGAGGGGCTGGTACCCGACGGGGAACTGCGTCAACCCTCCCATCGGGAGCACTCCGTTCGGCGTGGATGGGTACAAGACGATGGGGCTGGAGATATGCGAGGACCTCGGATGGCGCGTGCCGGACGTGGTTGTCCAGCCGACAGCCTTTGGAGACGGCATCTACGGTATGTGGAAGGGATTCTCGGAGGCCAGGCAGGTCGGCCTCGTGGATTCGACCCCCAGGATATACGCGGCCGAGATGTTCGGCTCGCTGAGCAAGGGACTGCTGGACCCCGAGAAGAGGCTCGCGGAGGTGGACACGCGTCCGACGGCGGCGTTCTCTATTGGAACGTCCATCGGGACTCACCAGGCCATGAAGGCCGTATTGGAATCTGGAGGCGGCGCAATCGCGATAGGGGACGATGACGAACTACTAGAGGTTCAGCGGAAACTGGGGAAATACGGCATTTTCGCCGAGGCATCCTCGTGCGTTTCAGTCGCGGCCGTCATGAGATTGGCCGCCAAGGGAACAATAGGCAAGTCCGACACGGTGGTCGCCGTCCTTACTTCCACCGGGCAAAGGGATCCCTGGACGACCCAATCCCGGATGCCGGCTGTCCCCGTGGTGGGCGCGGATCCGGCGCGGCTTGCGGAGGCTCTCAAAGGAACGTACGGCTTCACAATCTGAGAGGCGGTGCGGTATTGAACGAGAGGAGATTGAACCACCTACTGAAGCAGAATGGGTACGACGCGATCGTGGCAACGACACTGCCGAACGTGTTCTACAGCACCGGCTTCTACAGCCTGGGGCAGAAGTTCATATCCGGAACGAAGGTGTTCAGTGTGATCGTTCCCGGGTCTACCCCCCGGGTGGCGCTCGTGCTGTCAGTGGGTGAATCGGATATGGCGGTCGAACAGATTCGCCCGGGCGTCGAACTGTGGCCGTACGGCCAGTTCTTCGTCTACAACGTTGACGAGAACCTGCCCGGCAACGACGGACGCTTCTCGGGGGCCCTCAGAGGCAGCGTCGCGCCCGGCCACATGGAGGCGCTCGTCGCGTCGCTCAAGCATTTCAATCTTGAGAATTGCCGTATCGCCGTGGATGAGCTCGGACTCACACCCGCGGAATGGTCTAGGCTCGCGGGGATGCTCCCCGCCAGATTCGAGGCGGGGAACTCGCTGTGGAAGGAAATCCGGATGGCGAAGACCCCGGAGGAAGTGGCGAATCTCGGGAAGGCCGCCCGCATCACCTCGGAAGCCATCGACTATTCGTTGGCCAACCTGAAGGAAGGCATGACCGAGAACGACCTGGCCATGATCTACGAGAGATACCTGCTCGAACAGGGCGCCGCTCCAGCCGTTTCGGTCGTGCTGTTCGGGGACCATTCCGCGTATCCGAACGGCGTCCACGGAGAGCGTAATCTGGCGAAGGGAGACCTCATCAGGTTCGACTCGGGATGTGTTTACAACAACTACTACGCGGACCTGGCCAGGAACGCCGTCTTCGGGAAACCGGCCCCCGGCGTCCTCGATAAGATCCGTAAGTACCACGAAGCGATGCTGCGGGGCGTGAGGGACGCCATCGCCGCGATGAAGCCCGGGATGACCGCCGGCCGGCTGTTCGACATAGCCGTGGAATCAGTGAGAAGAGCCGGGGTCCCCGAATTCGAGAGGACCCATTGCGGCCATGGGATCGGCGCGGAACTCTACGACCAGCCGGTGCTCAGAAAGGGCGTGGACGTCGGGCTGGAAGCCGGAATGGTGTTCTGCGTGGAGACCCCGTACTATGAACTGGGGCTGGGCGGCATCCAGGTGGAGGACACCGTGGTCGTAACGGCGGATGGCGTGGAGTATCTGTCGCCCGCGACCGGCCCGCTGCAGATAGTGTAGGGCCGGAGGCCCATTGGGATCATGGTTCTTTCGCAGTTTGGACGGCGATTTGGCTCCCGTCCGAAATGACAACTATCGTGCCGTGCAAGTCCGTCCTGTAGACCCTGGCTTTCGCGTCCGCGAGCCTCGCCAGGGTCTTTTTTGCTGGGTGACCATACGGGTTGCCCGCCCCCACCGATATTACGGCGAACTCCGGCGATACCGCCGATAGGAAGGAGGCTGAGGTCGAGCCGGCGCTTCCGTGGTGACCGATTTTGAGCACGTCGGCCCTCAGGGGAGCCTTGGAAGATATCATCTCGGCCTCCGATTTCGCGCCCGCGTCTCCGGTGAACAGAAGGGCGGTGTCGCCGTACACTACCCTCAGCACGGCAGACCACTCGTTCAGGTCTTCATAGCCCTTGCCCACTGGGGCGATGAATGATACGTCGAGGTTGGCGGCTTCCAGGACCCGCCCTCCCGCCCTGGCTTCGGTGACGAACAGGCCCTTCTTCTTGATGGCGCGGAGCAGGTCTTCGTAGGCGGTCGTGGTGTGACTCGTACGCGGCATGTAGATGCCGCTTACCGGGAACGCGGCCAGCACGTCGGCCATGCCCCCTATGTGATCCAGATGGGGATGGGTGACGACGAGATAGTCGATGGACTCGATCCCTTGCGCCTTCAAGTAACGGGTGACGGCGGGGCCCTTGGAGGAATCACCGGCGTCGATCAGCATTGTCTGTTTGTTGGGGATCTGCACCAGGATGGAGTCACCCTGTCCGACGTCGATGAAGTGTACTTTGAGCGGGCCTGTCAGCGTGGCAAGGGCGGCCTGTTGCCGGCCGGGATTGTCCCCCGGCGGCGCCGCGGCTCGCGGCCGGCCCGCGCATCCGGATACGGTCGCCAGCAGTAACGATGCCAGCAATACCGATATCAGCAGGCCGATGGACAACAGCCGCGAGTGACGCCCGTTCATGCTTCAACCCCCACTGCCGGCCGAGACGCTATCGGAATAGATCGTCCTCGAGTTTCATTATGCGGCGACGCCGCCGTTTAGTTGCCGCGGTGTCTATCTCCACCGTGAACCTCAGCGTGTCGCCCTCCCTTGCGTCTTGCGGGAGCAGAGATCTCGGGAAGTTGAATCCCTGATGGTCGAATTCGATCACGGCCCAGGGACCTTCGAATCTGTCGAGCACCGGATCCACCGGTCGATCCCCCACTCGCTCTCCTACTTCCTCCACCATCGGCCGACCTCCCGTCCATTTCTCTCTCGATCATCTGCCGCAGTAATTCAACGGGAACTGGGCGTTCTCCCCTACGGCACCGGGGGCGCGCCGTCGTTTCGTCCGCGATATGCCCTGGTTACGTCCCGAGCCACGGGGGCAGCCTGATGCATATGAATCAGAGAATCGAGAGGCGGGTGGATTTTCATTGGCAGGATCCGCGACACGGAGGTTTGCCAGGATGACCGCGAGCGCCATCAAGGAGACCGCATCGCTGCTCCAGGAGCGAGGGATGTCATCCGACCCTGAATTCATCGCCCAGTTCGTCCTGGGCAAGAGCGCCACCTCATTTGAGGTGGTGCGCCATCTATGCAGAGACGGGTTCCGCCCGGACGCCCTGATGATAGCGAGGACGATCTTCGAGAATGCGATCAACCTCGCGTACATAAACAAGCGGCCGGCTGAGAGGGCCGCGCTGTTTCTCGAATTCGAGCACGTGGAGGAATACCGGCAGATGGAGTCTCTGAAAAAGGCGCTCCCTAGCGAAAGGGTGGTGAGCGCCGAGGACGAGAACCGGATCGGGGCCGAGTACCGTAAGGTAAGGAACAACTACAAAGGGGCTTCGTGGAGCGGCGAGTCGATGCAGTCGATGGCCCTGGAATGCGGTCTGGGGCTGCAATACGCCCTCATATACCGCATAGCCTCGGGCTTCGTGCACGGAGGGCCGCGGTCCGCGCACACATACATTGAGCGACAGGCGGGTCACTGCGACGTCCGGCTCGGCGCTCCGGGGGAGGAGTTCACCGATGGTGCCCTGCTTTCCGCCGGTCTATCCGTGCTGTTGGCGCTGGAGGAGGTCTGCCGGGCCTATGGGGCTGAACCCCCTGATGTGATCCGCACCGCGCGGTCCATGGCGGAGGGGATAGGCGGGGGGATAGGTAGCCACGGGTGGGCCGAGATGGAGTCCGACACGACGCGCGACGCCGGCCCGGCAGGTAATCGGCCGCGAAGCGGTGAATAAGCACGCCTAGTGGGATCTCCATCTTGGGAGGTGAGGGCGTGAGCGAAGGCAACACCATCTTCATAACCGGATACGCCCGGATTCCACAGGGCATCACGGCCAACCAGTTGTACAAGGTGCTTGGAATCGCGGTTGAGGTAGAAACCGAGACCGGGGAGATCCGGGACGCGGACTGTACGCTCGCGACCACCGTCGGGAAACGCTTCTTCAGGGAACTGGTCGTCGGATATAACCTCGAAGCCGGGGTCGAACCGCTGGTTAGGATGTTCGAGGATCGATATTACGGCTCAGCCAAAAAGGCGGTCATCGCGGCTCTCAGGGTGGTGGAGCAGCGCTACGAGGCGTTCAAGATCGGCGCCCCGATGCTGGAGGAAGAGTAGGGCAGCCGGTTAATCGCACGATCCCCTGTACATTTCGCTGAGTACCGCACAACGGAGGAAGACGTCCTTGTCACATTTCACGCACGCCACGAATCTCCCGGTTTCCTCCATCACGTTTCTCTCCCACTCGTCGAGCCGCGCCCCGAATTTTGCCGGCGGCTCACCGCGTATCTCCACTGGGCCGTAGCGGCCGTCGAGATCGGGGCGTGGGCGCATCCTGCCGAAACACTCCGGCACCCCCGCTTTAAGGGTGAGTTCCGTAACGCGCGCCAGGAGATCCTGCTCTCTTCGCTCGCCACGACTGCACGGGTCCTTGATGACCATGACTATTCCCCCCAGTATACGACAGGCCAATGCGACAGGTCACGGGATTAGTCTCCCAATTATTCTTCCTGATATGCCATTCATTGGAACCTGCAAGGGGGGGGGCGAGGCAGGAAATGGGTGGATTCCCGGTGAACTGCGGACACGGCTCGAAGGCTATGCTTTGACGGCGACAATCCCGTCACTGGTGGGATGCGAATGCTAAGAGAATTCAGGGCGGCCAGGTACTGCTTCACCGCGACGGTTCTCGATGACATGGTGCTTCCGGAGTATAAAGGTTCGACCTTCCGCGGGGCCTTTGGCAACGTGATGCGCTCGCTGTGTTGTACGACGCGCAATGATGAGTGCAGGAACTGCGAGGTTGAAGCGACATGCCCGTACGCCTACATGTTCGAAACGCGAGTGCCCGATGACTCGGATCGCCTGCGGAACATCGAGGACATCCCCAGGCCATTCATTATCGAGCCGCCGGAGACTCAGGCGACTTTGTTCCCCAGCGGTAGCGCGCTCAGTTTCAACTTCGTTCTTTTCGGACGCGGGATCGACTTCTTGCCATACGCGATCGTGGCATTCCGCGAGATCGGGGAGAAGGGTATCGGGCGACACGCCGGCACCTACGGCAGGCGCGCAAAGTTCCGGCTTGATAGAGCGGAGTTCGTCGGATTCCCTCCGTGTACGGGCTGTGCGTCTCGCGCTTGTGTATACGATGCATCTACTGGGGTCGTCCATCCGCAGCCCTGTGTAAATGGGGCCGAGATCGAGGGAATCGCGTCCGGCCTCGGGGGACTCGACCGGCTGTCCTTGGAGTTCCTCACGCTGACCAGGCTCAAGTACGAGCAATCGTCTGTGGAACGGCCCGAGTTTCACATCATCGTCCGCGCTTTGCTGAGGAGGATGTCAAGCCTCCTCTATTTCCATCACGGGGCGGCCCTGGAGGTCGACTTTGGGGGCCTGATCGAGAGGGCAAAGAAGGTGACCCTGGCCGCCACGACAGCGAGGTGGTTGGACTGGACCAGGTATTCCTCCAGGCAGGGCGAGCGGATGCAGCTCGGAGGGATTGTCGGGGGGGCCGAGTATTCAGGCCCGATGGATGAGTATGCGGCCCTGCTGCTCGCCGGCACTCTCACGCATGTGGGGAAGAATGTCACTTTCGGATTGGGGCGTTATTCACTGGCGTGCCGGCATTGACACCTGTGCCGGAGCCTGAGACGAGGCCTAGCGGCGTGATTCATCTGCGGGACCCATCTGCGGGATCAGTGCGGAACCCGTTATGCAAGGGATCGGCCGCGAAGTGGGAGAATAGGATCGGAGAGGGCATTCGATATAGAGAGTGGTCGTGTAAGGCGGGTAGAGGCCGGTTGGGTTGAGTCCAACCGGGTTGAAACTGACTGCGTCGAGTGGTTATCATAATTCGCGGGGCTGTTACGTGAACGGGCTGATTGGGCGGTTCATCTACAGGACATAATCCAGTTTCGACGGAAGGGGCGTGTTTCTTGCAGAAATCCGATAGTCGAGGATTTTTCGCGATGCGTAACACAGAGAGCGGCCGGATAGTCTTGGGCTGCAATGATTATCTCGATCATCTCGCCGTCGGTTGCAGCGATTGACCCTACGAAGAGGGGACTGAAAG
>JAHDPS010000018.1 GCA_018434225.1 Bacillota bacterium | reverse complement strand
TGTCAACGCCGACGTGACTTTAACCCCCGTAACGCCAGCGGGGATTTGACCCCCCTACCATCAGAGCACCTTCGGACCCGAGTAGACCCCCGCCCGCGTCTTCTCCTTTAGCCTGTAGCTCTCACCTCGGATGTTGATGATGTGTGAGTGGTGCAGTAGCCTGTCCAGGATGGCACTTGCCAGCACCGGATCGCTCATCAACTCCCCCCAGTCGCCAAAACTCTTGTTGCTGGTCACGACGGTGCTCGACCTTTCGTACCTAGCGCTCACCACCTGAAAGAACAGGTCCGCCTCGAGCCTCTCGAGGGTGAGGAAGCCCACCTCGTCGCAGATTAGCAGCTTGGGCCTGAGGTACATAGCCACTCGCTTTCGGATCCTGCCTTCATGGTAGGCCTTCTTGAGGTCGGCCAGCATATCGTGCGCCTTGGTGAAGTACACGGAGATCCCGTGTTTGACCGCTTCCATGCCCAAAGCCACGGAGAGGTGACTCTTGCCTACTCCGGGCGGGCCCAGGAACACCACGTTCACCGCCTCGTTCAGGAAGGATAGCGTGGCCAGTTCCATGACCAGTTTCTTGTCCACGCTGGGCTGAAAGTCGAAATCGAACTCCTCCAGCGTCCTCTTGAAAGGAAAGTGGGCCAGCTTGCTCCTAGCCTCAACGTTCCTTTGATGCCTTTTGGCGATCTCCTCGCCTAGGATATCCGAGAGGAAGTCAACGTAGGTGGCGCTTTCCGCCGCCGCCTTCTGCAGCCTGGAGTCCAGGATCTCCGAGGCCTGCAGCAGCCCCAGAGTTTCGAGGCAGGCGCGTGCCTTCTCCAGCGCGATCACTGGTTGCCACCTCCCGCCACTGCCGCGTACACCGATAGGGGCCTCACCTCAACCACCGGTTCTTGTACCCGGATGGCCAGGGGCTCGCGCTGCGGCACAGGAGCCGCCAGGGGGATACCGTTGTACTGCCCTTCAATTGATTGCCGGCTGCCCGGCGTCCTGGCCTTCTCGAACAGAGCAACCCTCTTGTCTTGGTACCGAACCTCTACCGAAAGCCCCAGGTCAACCAGCGCTATTTCCTTTCTCGCCAGTTGCCAGGGCACGCCGTAGTAAGACCTGTTGAAAGAGACGAAACCGTCCCTAGTCACCTTGCGGATCTCGGTAAGGTAACGGATCAGGGTCTCGGGCCGTGGCAGAGGGTTCAACCTTTCCTCCGTAAACCTGTCCACAGGCCTCTCGTTGGTCGTGCCGTGTACCCGCCGGCCTACTTCACTACACCAAGAAAGCGCCTGGTTGTTGAGGTCAAGGAGGTCGCGGAACTTCCTCTCCGGCCAGAAGTTCCTTTTCACGTATTTGACCCCCGACTCCACCTTGCCCTTGGTCTCGGCCCTGTATGGGTGGCAGAGTTTAGGGATGAAGCCGAATGTCAGGGCGAAGTCCAAAAACTGCGGGTTCCATATGGGGTTCTTCTGGCTGTCCACGCCCAGGACGACGGCTTTCATCCTGTCAAAGAGCACTTTCTCGGTGATGCCGCCGAAGTGCTCGAACCCGTGGACCAAGCACTTGATTAGCGACCTGGTGTCGCTCCTGGTCGTGAACTCAACGTACATCTCCCTGGAGTACCCCAGCGTGAGGGCCAAGAAGTACAGCCTCTTCTTCCGGCCGTCCTCTATGTACTTGACCTCACCCCAGTCGGCCTGGGCCTGCACGCCGGGTCCGGTCTCGTACCGCATCACCGCCTCCGGTTGGCAAAGGGCCCGGAACGGATGCACGAACTCCTTCAGGATGGAGATCCCGCCCGGGTAGCCCATCTGTCGCAGTTCCCGAAGGATCACCACGCAGTTCCAAACGCCTTTGTAGACGAGTTCGAGGACCTTTTCTTTGTACGGATCAAGCACTGACGGCCTGGCCGGCGCCGGCTTTCGCGCTGGCACCTCCCTGGAGCGCAGGTACTTCCTCACGGTGTTCCGCGAGACTCCCAGTTCACGAGAGATTTCCTTGATGCTCTTGCCACCGCCGTGAAGCTCAAATATGCTCAAGACAGACCCTCCTCCCAGCATTCGACCGCTCCTTTGCATTGGCGTGCAAGGAAAGGTTTCTTGGGTGGGGGGTCAATTCCATTCCGGCGTTACGGGGTCAATGTACCACCGGCGCTGAGAATATATCGCAACGGTGCTTTTCATGGCTTCGTCCATTATCAAGTTCATGCTGCGCCCGGCTTCCAGTGCAGCCTGCTTCAGCATGGCTAGTGCCCTATTTTCTGACTCAACAGCCGCCTGCATCGCTAGCAGCGACTTAACAGCAGGCGACGTGTCAACCTGAATCCGGCTCGCTACCTTACTGACATCTGCCAATGTCTAACCCACCTCCATGTTAGGGAACAAAGCGTTTTCTGTGTGCTCGTTTTTCCTGCGCCCCAAGGGTTTGAGCACTCTAACCCTCCAAAAGGAACGTGTTTTTGGGGCGGCCAAAATGACGGGTAGGGGGGTAGATAGCCACCCCATCCTGACATGGAAAAACCGACAGTCTGCAGCAGGGCTTCGAAAAGGAAGAGACTTCTGAATGGTAGCAGCAGTATCCAACGGACTATTCCAGGAGAAATGCGCGAAAGGATGACACCAGGCTGGTTTCATCGGGAAGGCAGCGCAGTTGTCTCTGAACCAGTTGGCCACTGACAACCACTCACGAGTGTCATTGAACGCTAAAGCCGTGGGGGATAGAGAGCAGACATCTCGGGCCTACCCCTTAACGGATTTGCGTTGGCGTGGCTCCTAAGTACTCCAGGTGAAGTGCCTTTTGAGGTGATTTAATCCACGAAACGAGATTAGCCCATCATGCTGCAGCCTACCCACAACAATGCCGGAGGCGATCCCCACGTCTTGCGCAAATTGGGCAATGCTGAGCTCCGAAAAGTCTCCAGAGGCGACGAACTTTCGCCACTCCGGACGGGGGATGAGCGCGTCTTCAGCGAAGACATTTGCCTCCCGTTCGAGGTGGTCGTCCATCCCGTCTCCCTCCAGAAAGACACTTCTCTTGCCATGATTCACTATGTGGCCCGCTTCATGAAAGAAGCTGAACCACAAGTGGTCATCGGTTCTGTACCGAAGACTCAATTGAATGAGGGCTTTGTCAGCCGTGAGCCACCGCGCGGCACCACTGACTCGACTTTTCGGGAGCTCTGGCACAAACGCAACCGCAACACCGCACGTAGCACAAAGATTCTGCAGCGCTGGACAGAACATTTCTGGGGGCTCTCCGGTCAGTCTTCTACATTCGACCGTGACCTGCTTAAACTTCATAGCATCGAATGGTTGGCATTGGATGGCAAGAGCTGTCAGCTCCCCCTTGCGGAGCCAGGCAGCCACAGAGCCAGGCGAGCTCGCAAAAACCGAGGACTTCCTAAATGCGGCCTGGGGCGTTATCCATATAGCATCCCACGCTTCTATGGTTGCCACGCCGAAGTAGTCCAGCACTTCTCGTACCTGTTCGCCCTTATTCTGACGACGTTCTATCCATCCGAGCTTTGCCATGGCAGCAAGTGGAAACGTCTTGAGCCAGTCGGACTGCGCCTCAAGCCGCTTTAGTTCTTCTGTCCGCGCCAATGCTAAGCGGTAGTTGGCATCCAGATTGCTCCAAAAGCTCGCTGGAACACCAAATACATGCTCCAACTGTTGTGCTGTGTCTGGGGTAATTGCTGCTTTACCTTTGATTATCTCGTTAATCGTCTTCTTGGGCCGTCCCATCCTGCCGGCGAGTTCTGCCTGAGTCATGTTATTGTACTGCAGCATCTCAGCCACAGTCTCTCCTGGCGGCACCACATAATCTGGCCTAAACTCATGGTCAACCCTATTATACTTATCCATGATAGTTCTCCACCTCAAGTATTTGTATTGAACGGACGGATGATTTGTCTATCGATCCGTCGGGCCTTAGTGGGACAGGATTATCGGCTGGCTCAAAGACCAATCGGTAAGGTTGTTTCACGTCAACCGCAAACTGGCCCCGTCTATCACCGAACAGGTCATGGCAGCGAGCCGGAGGTAACTTGGACACATCAGCAAGAGTGTCTGCCGCCTTGAGCTCAAGTAAACGTTGGCGAATCTTTTTCGCGTTGTCGCTACCCCATCGTTTGTCAGACAAGCGCTTTGACTCGCAGGCTTTTTGGAGTTTCTTTTCCTTAAAGTATATCTGCATTGGCCCACTCCGTCAATATAAATGTTAACCCCAGAGGTTAACACGTGTCCATGACATGCCCAGGAATTGTCGAAGATTTCTTCATATTTCGGCAGGATTGCTACCACTTCCTGCCGAAATCGGAACCTGAAGGGAGTACGGTATCGGGGTCTCGCGGTGGACTCTGTGGTATGACCTCAGATAATTGTCTTGCCTGTTTCACAGCATTGGATTCTGAACCCACAGACACAGCTCGTTCATAGCCTCTTCTAGCAGGAAATATGATACTTTAGACAGTTGGGGAATAGTAGGATACGTCCTTGCCAATTCTGGGCATCTTGCCGATCTTGAGACCCTTGCGCCACAAGGTTTCGCGGACTGGCAGAAAGTGCTAAAGTATTACACGGCATCCCTTCTGTGTCTTGCCACCGATTCGCGTACCGCCTTCTGTCTTGCCACCTTCCTGCACTGTGGGCAATACCGCTGCCGGTTCGACGACCGCTTGAACGGCTTCCCGCACATCGCGCATATCGGCATGACCGACACCCTTATCTTCTGCTTCTCTCGCGCCGAAAGAGGGGCCTGGCTTTCTCGCTCGGCATGGTAGACACTCTCCAGCCCCGGTTCGAGCGGGAGAACACTTCTCTCAAAATAACCACAGCGTGGAAAGCCATTTGCCGTAAAGTAGACGCACCTATGATCCGGGGTCCACTCAGCACAGCAGTAGTCATTCGTCTTGCCCATCTTAGCGTAGTAGTTCGCACACTCCTCACTGATGAGTTGCTTTAGGGTCACGGAATCGCCCCTTTCGTGCCCCGCATAGGGGCCTTTTTGGATGATAAATGTCTCCGAGGAACACAGTGTCGCCAACGCGAAACACCCCCCCCACGGGGGTGGCGAAGCTTCAAATGGCTTCAGGGACAAGGCTTACGGCGAAAGGCAGGGGGATGGTAGCCTCGGCACGTCAAAGACACCCCACAAGTCAACGTAGGGCGTCCTGGATGTGTTCAAGAATGAAGGGTGCAGTACACAGAATAGCGAGGAGAAGTCAATTGGTTCAGCGGGATAGTCTCAGTCTTCCTGCCCTTCTACCTGCCTGGCACGGCAATAGTCAAGGAACTGATCAATGTCCTCATCGGTCAGCCTATACCTGTTTCCTATCTTGACAGCAGGGAGCTTGCCCATTCGTATGTACTCATAGACCGTGTTGACGTTC
>JAHDPS010000050.1 GCA_018434225.1 Bacillota bacterium | reverse complement strand
TCTGGGGGCACGGGCACAACCTCGCCATCTACCGGCGCGGCGCCCTCTTCCCCATTCGCCCCCGAGGGCGCCGCGGTCTCAGGGGCAGGCTTGCCAGTGTCCCCTCGGAGGACCCCTCCGAGCGGTTGGGATTGACCGCTCATCGCCCGAGATACGGAAAGCGGGGCGGCTTCCTCCAATATGTCCCGCATCTCCCATCCGCAAGTTCCGGCCAGCGCCGAGACGAAGTCGAGGAGCGCGGGGTCCATGGCGCAGACATCCTCGAACAACCGTAGGAATACCCGGCCGGCGGTGATCGCGTCTAGTACCGCATTGTGAGATCCCTCAACTTGAATCCCCATATCCCGCGCCAGCCGATCCAACCGGAAGCTCTTGCTCATCGGCCGCACCAGACGGGCCATTTCCAGGGTGTCATACACCCGGTTCGTCAGGTTCCCTGCGCCGCACCTCTCCAAGCCCGTGCCGATGAATCCCGCGTCGAACTGAGCGTTGTGCGCGACGAGAGGGTTGGAATCGAGAAACTCTACGATGCTGGGGGCGATCTCCTCGAACGAAGGCGCGGCAAGGGCCGCTTCCTCGGAGATCCCGGTCATACGCTGGATCTTCAGCGGAATGTGCACCCCGGGCCGGACCAGGTTGTTAAGTTCCCGTACTATCTTACCGTCCTTAAAATGGACGGCCGCAACCTGAATGATCTCGTCGATCTTCGGGTCTATCCCTGTGGTCTCGACGTCGATGGCCACGAACGATCTCGTGATGGCTGGCACAATGGCACCTCATTCCGGCGGTCGCTTCACCGCCGGTTCACGAACTTCGACCGCTCACGGGTCAAGTCCTTCAATCCACTACGGAGGCATTGGCATATCCCGACCTGTTCCGCAGGACCAATTCCAATCCCGAATCCCAATCCCGGGTTGGAAGGGCATCTTCGAGGTGCTATAATGTGGTCCGTGAGCAAAGGAGCTGGATGAATTGGCGTTTCAGGCGACCGCCCTCGTGGTTTCGATAGTCCTTATCCTTGGAGGAGCATACAAGAGAATCCCCGATTACATCACTCTCGGCCTGGCATCCATCGTCATAGGCGCGGCCATGCGCTGGAGCCCGGGCATTATTGCGCTTACTATGTGGAAGGCCATCATATCCCCCGAAACTCTCAAACTGGCGGCCTGCGTTGGTCTCATTAGAATGTTGGGTTGCATTCTCCAGCGCTTCGGGATACTGGGGACGATGGCGGACTCGCTGAGGCGCGTCTTAAAGAGCGCGGAATACGCGGTGATGGCCGTGCCGGCCCTCCTAGGAAGCCTGTCGGCGTTTGGAGGGGCGATCATGTCCGCGCCTCTGGTGGACGGCACCGGAGATCACCTTGAGTTCAGCCCGGCCCGTAAAGCCGCGATTAACATCCTGTTCCGCCATTCGGTATTCTTCGTCTATCCATTTTCGACAACCCTGTTATTCACTTCGGCCATAGCGGGTGTTTCGGTGTTCGACATGGTGAAAATACTATGGCCGCTGAGCGTATTGATGTTCGGGGCGAGCTATCTACTACTGGTGAGAGGGACGAAGGAAAAGATCGAGCCCTCCACCGTCCCCTACAGCGTAGCGTTAAGACAGTTCGTAGTCTCTTCCAGCCCCGTATGGTTGGCGATCCTGCTTACCTCCGCATTTGGGGTGCCCCTGGTGATCGCTCTTTCGGTGGGAGTCGTCCTGGCCATGGCGATGTCGCGCGGAAGGCAGGGATTCGCCATCGACGCCCTGTGGAAGTCAATCGATTTTTGCTCGATCACGACGGTCCTCGGGATAATGGTGTTCAAGTCGTTCGTTCTTGAAATGGACATCCTTCCCGTGGCCATGGACTCGTTATCGAAACGGGGGGTGCCTCTCGAGGTTCTCGCCGCCGCCGGCATCTTCACGTTCGCCTTCATCTCGGGCTCGCTTCAAACGGGGATAGCGGTGACGTTGCCTATACTGTTGTCGATGTCCCCCGGCCCCGACAGGGTTTTGCTCCACGCATCGTTCGCCTACATGATAGGCTTCTCATCATACCTGGTATCGCCCTTACATCTATGCCAGGTGCTCACAGCCAAGTATTTCAACGTACCACTATCATCGATCTACAGGGAATACTGGCCTGTGCCTGCCGCGACCTTCTTCGGTTCGATAGCGTTGTACCTGGTCCATAGGGCGATGCTCTAGCGGGGGATCAGGTGCGCCGCGATCTGCCGCGTTTTTCGCAGGACGTCCTCCTCGTCCAGCGACAGTAACTCGTCGCCGCGTTTAAGTATTCTACCATCAACGATAACCATCTTCACGTCTCCCGGCGCCGCACAATGCACCAGGCACGCGGGGATATCGTGCGCCGGCTGGAAGTGGCTGCCCAGGGTGTCCACACATATCAGGTCGGCCCTCATTCCAACGGCAATCGTCCCAACATCCTCGAGCCCCATCGAGAGGGCTCCGCCCCTGGTCGCCATCCACAGCGCGTTATCCGCGGGGACGACCGTCGGATCCATCTCACGATGCTTCTGTGCCAGCGTTCCGATCCTCATGGAGGCGAACATGTCATGAGTTGAGCCGGATGCCGCGCCATCGGTCCCGAGTCCGACCGTCACCCCCCTGGACACCATCCGCGAGACGGGCGCGATACCGCAGGCGAGATTCATGTTTGAGGCCGGACAGTGAACGACCGCAGCTCTACTTGACGTAAGGAGAGTTATGTCGTCTTCAGTGACGTGAACACAGTGAACCGCGAGAAGCCTCACTCCGGCAAGTCCCGAATCCACGGCTATCTGCACGGGGCTTTTACCGTACATCCCCAGGCAATCCTCAACCTCCTTGCGGGTCTCGGCAAGGTGGATGTGCACGGGAGCGCCGATGCGCGCCGACTCCCTCCCCACCTCCTCCAGGAACGCCGGAGGGCAGGTGTACGGAGCGTGAGGGCCCAGCATCACCCGGATGCGGCCGTCCGCGGCGCCGTGCCAGGCATCGAACAGGTCCGTGGACGCCCTCCAGGTACGCCTCCTGTCCTCCGCGGTCATGCCCATCATCCCCTGGGAAAGCGCCGCTCGGAGGCCCGTTTCGGAGGCGGCTTCGGCGACCGCGTCCATGAAGAAGTACATGTCGCAGAATGTCGTGACGCCCGCCCTTATCATCTCGGCGCACGCCAGCATGGCACCCCAGTATACGTCCTCCCGGGTCATCCTCGCCTCGGCCGGCCATATCCGGGTTTCGAGCCATTCGCGCAGCCGGAGGTCCTGACCGTAACCCCTGAAGAGCGACATCGCGACGTGCGTGTGGGCGTTCACGAACCCGGGCATGACGATGGTCTCCGAGGCGTCTACTATTTCGCAGCCCTCGGGGATACGGCTCGTATCCCGGGGCCCCACGTAAGCGCTCCTGCCTCCGGTCACCAGAACGTCCCAACCGGCGTGCAACTCGCACGGGCCGGGGCTGGACTGGCTCTGAACGAGGACCGTGCCGCCGTGAATCAAGATGGGGGTGGAGTCCGCCGGCATATCGTCTACTCCTTCCAGGATTCCAGGTATGACGCCTGGGGCCCGCTGAGTGAATCAATGCGCACCCCAAGCCCGTCGAGGCGAAGCCGGGCCACTGTTTCGTCAACCTCGGGCGGGACCGGGACGACCCTGGGGCCGAGCGTACCGGCATTGTCCCTCACGTAACGCACCGCCATCGCCTGAACGGCGAAACTCATGTCCATTATCTCGATGGGGTGCCCGTCCGCGGCCGCGAGATTGACCAGCCGGCCCTCGGCGAGTAAGTGGAGGCGCCTCCCGTCCAGGGTCACGTATTCCGCGACGCCCGGCCTAGCCTCCGACACCTCCCTGCTCACAGCCCGGAGATCGGGTTTCGAGATCTCGACGTCGAAATGCCCCGCGTTGGCCAATATGGCCCCGTCCTTCATTACTTGGAAATGATCCCTCGTGAGAACGTCCCTGCACCCCGTCACCGTCACGAAAATATCCCCGCATCCGGCCGCCTCGCGCGATGTCATCACCCTGTGGCCGTCGGCGAGCGCCTCATTGGCTTTGACCGGATCAACTTCGCACACGATCACGTCGGCGCCCAGGCCGCGGGCGCGCATGGCCACTCCCTTGCCGCACCAACCGTATCCAATGAC
>JAHDPS010000280.1 GCA_018434225.1 Bacillota bacterium | reverse complement strand
TCGACGGCATCGTGTACGACGAGCCGGGCGTCAGGATATACGTCTCCCAGCACACGGACTCGGTGTATGGAGTATACGATCTGATGTCGGTGGAGAATCTCGGCATGGCGGTTCAAAAGGACGACTTCTCGTCGCTGCAATGGCTCAACTCGTTCCTCTACTCTTACAAGGACGGGCCGGAGTATAAGGCCTCCGTGTCGAAATGGTTCGAGAACATGAATTGGCTCCAGGAAGTTGAAATGAAATAGCGGTACCAGGGGGGTATGACCTTGATCGGGGGTTACGCAACGGATTGGAGCGTGATCGGAGACTATCTCGGCGTCCTACTGTACGGCGTCGTATTGACCCTCCGCCTGTCCGTGTTGTCGATAGCGGTGGCGATAGTCGTCGGGGTCTTCGCGGGACTGTGCCGCATATCGAAAAACCCCGTAGTCGCGTTCCTGGCAGCCTCCTACGTGGAGTTCATCAGGGGCATCCCCCTGCTTGTCTTCCTCATGTTCATCTATTTCGGCATAGGCAGCTTCGTCAACCTTCAGGCGAAAACGGCCGCTGTGCTGGGCCTGGGCGTTTTCACCGGGGCGTTCGTGGCCGAGATGGTGAGGTCGGGGATCGAAGGGATACCGAGGGGCCAGATGGAGGCGGCTCGATCATCGGGCATGACTTACCTTCAAGCCATGAGGCTAATCATTCTGCCCCAGGCATTCCGAAGGATCCTTCCGCCGCTGGCCGGCCAGTTCATATCGTTGATAAAGGACTCCTCCCTTGTCTCAGTGATATCTGTCTACGACCTGACCCTGCAAACGCGCAACGTTATTATAGCCACTTTCAGATCGTTCGAGATCTGGACATTCACCGCTGTGCTCTATTTCGTGATGACCTTCACGCTCTCACAGGCCTTCCGCGCCTTCGAGCGACGTTTCAAAATCGAGCATTGAGGGGGAACCGGGGTTGATGATCCAGGTCGCTGACGTCCATAAGCGCTATGGGAACACGGCGGTACTGAACGGTGTAAACCTCAATGTGGCGGAGGGCGAAGTGGTCGTGATAGCGGGTCCCAGCGGCGCGGGAAAGAGCACGTTCCTCCGCACACTGAATGGACTCGAACCCATTCAGAGAGGATCGATCATGGTGAACGGCGTGTCCGTGCACGACAGGCGCACGAATCTGAACCTACTGAGGCAACACATTGGGTTCGTATTCCAGCATTTCAATTTGTACCCCCACCTGACGGCCCAGCAGAACGTGGCGATCGCGCCAATACACGTGCTGAACGTTCCCAAGGCGGAGGCCGAGACAAAAGCGAAAGACATCCTCGCCGGCCTCGGATTGGGAGATAAGATATGCTCATACCCAACGCGCCTGTCGGGCGGCCAGCAACAGCGCGTGGCCATAGCCCGGGCCCTCGCGATCAACCCGAACCTAATCCTCTTCGATGAACCGACCTCCGCGCTGGATCCGGAGATGATCAAGGAGGTCCTCGACGCAATGAGGGCGCTGGCCGGCAAGGGAATGACCATGATCGTGGTCTCCCACGAGATGGGATTCGCCAAGGAAGTATGCAGTAGAATAGCGTTCATGGACAAGGGGGTCATCATTGAAGAGGCCCCGCCCGCCGAGTTCTTCGCCAATCCAAAACACCCGAGGACGCGCGAATTCCTGAGTAAGATCATTTATTGAGCCGCCCGCCGGCGCGCAGAACAACGAACAACCTCGCTTCCGCGCCGGGGGCTTCTGAGACGGACGGGGGCGCGCTTCGCGCTCACGTCCGTCTCAGAACATCATAAGACCCTTCGCCACTGTGAACATGTGTTCGAAGAATCCCTTACGCCTCACGTCCTCGCCCGCCACCAGATCGACCCGTGCCACGGGAGCACCATTCCGAAGGAATACGATCTCCCCCAGGCGATCCCCCTTGCTCACAGGGGCAATAGTCTCAGGCACGATGTCCACCTTGTGGGTCATTCCCTGCTCCGCTCCTTTTCTGACCACCACCGCCAGATCACCCGCCGGGACCGCCTCGATGAACTCCTTCGATCCCTTCCATACTCTGACCCTGTGTTCAGCCTCGCCCTTCCGCACCAGCAGCATCGGGTGGTAATTGGCGAACGCGTAGTTCAGCATCTTCGTAGAGTCGGCGAACCTCGTCTTAGTATCGGGCGCCCCCATGACGACGGAGATGAATCGCTTGCCGTCCTTCTCCGCGGTATTGGCCACGCAATACCCCGCCTTGTCCGTGCTGCCGGTCTTCAAACCGTCGCAACCGGGGAAGAACACGAGCATCTTGTTCGCGTTGTCCAGGCCGAACTTGCCATCCCTGAACGTGGTCTGGTATATCTTCGTCAGGTCGAGAAGACCGGGCACCCTCACCGCGTAACGCGCCAGGGAGGCCATGTCCCTCGCCGTAACCAGGTGCCCTTCCTCATCGAGGCCGTGAGAATTCTTGAACTCGCTGCCGCTCATGCCGATCTCTCCGGCCTTTTTGTTCATCAGGGCAACGAAGGCCGGCTCCGATCCACCGATGTACTCAGCCACAACTACGCTCGCGTCGTTAGCCGATCCAACCGCCACACACGTGAGCCATTCCTTGAGGCTGTGAGTCTCACCCGCCGCCGTCCAAACGTGGCTCCCACCTAAGCCGGCCGCCTCCTCGCTGGCTGTGACAGGGTCGTCCAGTTTCACTCTCCCCTGGTATACCATCTCGAGGGCGACGACAAGCGTCATTATCTTGGTCATGCTGGCCGGGGAACGCCGCTCGTCGGGGTTTTTCTCGTACAGTATCTCGCCCGTAAGGTAGTCCATCAGGACGCAACTGGGGGACTTGCACTCGAGTTCAGCCGGCGCGACGGCAGGCGCCGCCTCCGTAAGGTCAACGCCGTCGGCGCGCGCGGGCGCCGCGGTCGCCAGGACAATCGTCATCGCAAGCAACAGGGCAACGTTTCTCACCTGGGCATCGCCTCCTGGGAGTTATGATGCCCAGGCGGGGCCGCCGTTTTTCAAGAATCCATTCGGCTAGCCGCCCCAGATCTCGCGGAGGAACGATTCACCGGCGAGTCCGGTATCCACGCCCGTCGCTATGCCGAAGACATCGGCGACCGTCGCGCCCAGGTCGGCGAATGTCGGCCTGAGGCCGATGTCCTTTCCCGGAATCACTCCCGGGCCCGCGGCCAGAACCGGCACGTATTCTCGTGAATGATCGGTGCTCGGAGTG
>JAHDPS010000225.1 GCA_018434225.1 Bacillota bacterium | reverse complement strand
GCCGATGAGCCGGCCATGCTAGAAAGACTCGCGTCCCTGCTAGATGGCGTCACTACACTCGTTTCCTATAATGGAAAATCGTTTGACCTCGCCCTGCTCCAGACGAGGTACACGCTGAATCGGATGAGGTTTCCAGTGGGCGATATTACGCACGTTGACCTCCTACACCCATCGAGGAGGCTCTGGTTTCGTAGCCTGGAGTCCTGTTCCCTATCCTCCATCGAACGTGAGATCCTCGGAATAACCAGAGACAGCGATGTCCCTGGCTGGATGATACCATCCATTTACGCCGCTTACCTGAGACACCGCGAGCGTGCCTCAATCGAACCCGTCATACGCCACAACCGGTATGACATATTGTCACTGACGGTCCTACTCTCAAGGGCAGCCCGATGTCTGGAGCCGCGCGCTGCCCGCAGCAACCCCGCCGAAGCGCTCGGGGCGGCGCTGCAGTACGACTCCATGGGTTACGCGGAGACGGCCCTCGCACTGTACGAGGAGGCGGCGAGATCTGCCCCTGCGGGCGACGTGTTGAGGCGCGCCCTTTGGGGGGCGCTTCGCCTCGCCAAATCCTCGGGAGCAAGCGACCGCTGCCTTGAGCTTGCCGAACGCCTCACCACGGGCGATCCGGGGCCTCAGGCTTGGGTAGAGATTGCGAAGTATCACGAACACAAGAATAAGGATTTCGGCCCAGCCCTCGCCGCCGCACAGGCCGCCCTAGACCTCGCACAGACCCCGGGCCGCATGGCTCCCTCATCCAGCGAGCGAACTAGACAGGAGATCGCTCACCGCATCGCTCGGCTCCAACGCAAGCTCAGCCGCCACTAAGAGGGTGCAACATGTTCCTGCTAAGACAGACGCTGCTGGGTGCACCGCTGGGCTCTTAGTCTCTTCGCGCTGGTTGTCAATTTGCGGGCCACAGCCCCTTCCTGCACAGTCTTGGGAGGCTCCCCTCATCCGCAGGGTCACCACCCCAGAAAAGTGCCTTACCTTGGCATTCGACTTCGGTCGATGGCGTACTTACAACGCTCAAGATCAGGGTGTCTCCTGTACCTTTTCGTCCCAGGACCCTGGGTGCCAGCCCACTCCCGACATCATGCGGAGGACTGTAACCGGCATCTGTTTGCGCGCCCACATGAGCCAAAACGCTCCATCCCGCGATACAGAGACTTCCAAAACGGCAATCCCACGATCTTTGGCTGTGGGAGCACATCAACACAAGCTTCATACTCTGGCGGGAGGAGGGTTTCCGTGGTCTATGTCTCCTTGACGATAGCAGGGCTTTGTGTCTGTCACCATTGGGGCTTCAACGGAAAGACCTTCGACATCCCCCTTCTCGAAACCAGATACGCCATGAACAGGATGAGATTCCCCCTCCCGGATCCATTTCACGTCGACCTCCTATTCCCGTCAAGGAGGATATGGTCACCCGTACTCCAATCATGTTCCCTGTCGAGCCTGGAGGAAGCCGTGCTGGGTTTCAGGAGGGAGGGCGACATACCAGGCTGGCTCATCCCCAGCATCTACGCCAGTTACCTGCACGACCGCGACGAGGGGGCGGGCGAGGGGGCAATCGAGCCGGTGATGAGCCACAATCGCACGGACATCCTTTCCCTCACCGTGCTGCTCGCGAGGCTCGCGGCCTGTTTCAACGAATCAGTCGATCGCGGGGGAGCGAGGAGCGCGGTAGAGGCGCTGGGAGCAGGCCTCCACTGCGAATCGCTGGGGCTGAAACGCGAAGCGCTCCGCCTCTACCAGGAATCGCTCGCCTCCGGAATCCCCGGGAATCTGCTGCCGCGGGCGCTGTGGGGGGCTTTGCGCCTATCCAAGGGCCTGCGAAAGTGGGACCAGTGCCTCGATCTTGCACGAGAATTGGCCGGTTCCAGCGGGGACGTCCACGCATGGATAGAGATAGCCAAGCATGACGAGCATAGGAGCAAGGATTACGCGGCGGCCCTTTCGGCGGCGCGCACAGCCCTTGAGCTGCTTCAAGCCCGCCGGGCCATAACGTCGACATCTCGCTCGCGCCTCGAAGCGGATATCCACCACAGGATTCAGCGGCTCGAACGGAAGATGAACGGAAACCGCGCACGCCCGTCTACGTAATGGCAAGGCCCTCCGGGGAATAGAGATATACCACATATCCCTGAAGGGGGCTCCTTTTGTGATACTTCTTGTGCTGCGGAGGGCCACCCGCATTCGGCTCATCACGGCGCTCGCCCTGTCATCGATCATCATCGTGGCGAGGTACGCCTCGCCGATGTACGCGAGCACGGTGGCCTCGGCGAAAATCATGCCAATATATAGGGTGATCACACCCGAAAAGGCGGCTGCGCTCACCTTCGACATTGGATGGGGCGAGGTGTCCCCGGGTCGCGTGCTCGACGTCCTCAGGAAAAAAGGGCTCTCGTGCACGTTCTTCCTATCGGGGCCATGGGCGGCTTCACATCCCCAGGTCGTGAGGAGGATAGCCGAGGAGGGCCACGAGATCGGCTCCCACGGTTGGTGGCACGACAATCTCAGCCAGTGCTCGCGGGAACGAATAATCGAAAGCCTGCGGAGGACGCGCGATACCATAACGAGCCTCGTGGGGAACGAGGCGAGCCTATTCCGTCCGCCCAACGGCGACTACGACGATGAAGTGGTTCTCACCGCAAGGGAACAGGGGTACCATACGATCATATGGAGCCTGGACACGCTTGACTGGAAGAACCCCGGCGTTGACTTCATGGTGAATAGGGTCTTGACGAGGGCGCAATCTGGGGACATCATTCTCTGTCACGCCTCTGACAGCGCCAAGGAGACGTATCTCGCGCTCCCCGCCATCGTAGACGGCCTGACCGCCAACGGTTTCCGAATTACCAAACTGTCCGATCTCCTCGCCCTAGCCGGCGAAAAGTACATCATCAAACCGGACAGGAATCTGAACAGATGATCCATGCCCATTGGCAGGCGGCCGAGATTCGATTCGATATCAACCAACTCCGGCGATGCTGAGAACCCTCAAGATCGGGGCGTAGAGCGCGGCGAGCGAGCGGAACAGGGTGCGTTTCTCCACATCGTGGGCCGCCACCGCGTCCGTCGTCGCTACGATCCTATCCCCGGCCCAAAGACTGACGGAACCCAGCCGCTGCCCGCGAAGCACTGGGGCGCGAACGGGCCTCTCCATATCGAAGACTATCCGGAGGGTGTCTCCCCCTCCCCTCGGTATCACCCCCGCCAGGCGCGAGGCCGCGACCGCTTCCACCGTCGGCCGCAAGCCGCGATCTACTACGACCTCGCACACGCTCTCCCCTTTCTCGAACGACCCGGCGGCCTCGAAATTCCGAAAGGCGTACTCCAGCAGCGCCTCCGAATCCTCCCATCTCGAATCGCTATGGAGGACGACGGCGATGACCCTCATCCCGTCCCTGGTCGCGGACGAGCAGAGGCACGCGCCAGCTGCACCCGTGGTGCCCGTCTTCACCCCGTCCGCCCCCTGGAAACCCCACAAGAGCCTGTTCGTGTTCGAAAGGGGCACCTCGCGCAACGGATCAAGTCTCCACGCGTCCTTATCCCTGGTCGAAACCAGCCTCGCGAAGTACGGTATGGAGAGCCCGTGCCGGGCTATGAGCGCGAGATCGTACGCGGTCGTGAGGTGGCCGGGTTCGCTGATACCGTAGGAGTTCACGAACGTGGTGTTGACGGCCCCGATCTCGCGCGCCCTCTCGTTCATCATTTCGACAAACGCCGGTTCAGTACCGGAGATGTGCTCCGAGATCGCGACCGCCGCATCGTTCCCCGACACTATCATCAACCCAGCGAGCAGGTCCTCGAGGAGGTATCGTTCCCCGCGAGATATGCCCATCGACGACCCCGGCGTATTTGCCGCGTTACTGCTGACCGTCACGACGTCGCCTAGATAGCCGACTTCGAGGGCGACGATGGCCGTCATCATCTTGGTTATACTGGCCGGATGCATGGGGCGGTTAGCTCGCTTCTCGTACAAGACGCTCCCGGATAAGCAGTCCATCACCACCGCAGCGTCCGCGCTGACCGACGGGGCGCCGCCGGCCGTGGGGACATACAGGATCGAAGGGTCGCCCGCCGCCGCGCGAGCCGGAGCGGCCCGCAAAAAACAAAACGCGGCCAGAATGAGAGCCGCAGTCATCCTCCACATCAGAGCACCACCCCGCCCTCGCCCGACGTCAAGAACCCTCGCCGTCACAAGGATCATATTTCGCGGCGTCCGGGATTATAAGACGACCGTGGCGAGCCGCACTGTGTTACGGGGCGTTCCCTATTCGATATCCCTATTCGATTATCGAGATTTCCAGGTCTTTCGCGGGGCCGCCCCGCGGGCCGATAACACCCAGATCGGCGCCGTTAAGGGTGGCGCTCATAGTCCAGGGAGCGCCTACGCGCACCACCAGGCGGCGATTTGCCTTCCATTCCCTCCTCGCGCCGGCCCCAAGAAGCTCCTCCGCGATGATCGCTCCGTCGGCCTCTACCCTGACCCAGCAGGGTCCATCCTTGATAGCGACCGAAAGGGTCAACTCGTCCGCCTTAATCCCGATCAATGTCAGGTGCTCCGATCTATCTTCTCTGACTGGTTCCGGTGTTTCGGCGGGCGGTTGCGAAGGTGCCTGGGAGGTCCCGTCGGGTTGTTGGGGCGATGGCGGTTCGGGTTCCAAAGGCTGCGCGGATGCGGGCGGACCAGCCGCCGAGGGTTCTTTCGACACCGCGGGTGCCGGCCGCACGCCGTTGGTCAGCATGCGCGAACCCACCGCTAAAACGATGAGCGCGAGCAAAAATACGAGAAATGGCAGCCTCAATACACGCGCCCGGCGATGCCGGCGCACGGGTGTCGTCGCCGGCGATTCCCCGGGACACGAAACCTCGGGTAGTGCGGCGTCGTCATCCTTGGGCGTCGTGCCGGATTCCGCCCCGGCGGGTTCTTCCTGAGAGGGCACGACCGTCCCACCCTCTCCTACACGGTCCTTAGCGGCCTTGTACCGCCGCACCAGCGCGGCTCCGTCCAGCCCCAGGAAATCCGCGTAGATCTTCAGAAACCCCCGGAAATAAACGTCGCCCGGCGACGACGCATCATCGCCCAGCTCCAGCGCCACCAGGTACCTCTTCCGGACCTTCGTGGCATCCTGGACGTCATCCAGGGAAAGGCGGCGTTTCTCGCGTCTCGATCGCAGCGTCAGGCCGATTTCAGCCAGCCCCTGTGGGACGCCGGCCCCCGCTGCGGGCGGCGTCTCCCTTCGTGCCGGTATCTCGGACCCAGCCGGTATCTCGGGACCGGCCGGCGTCTCGACGGCGGCCGGCGCCTCCGGCTCAGCCTGGATCGGCTCGGGCACGCCCTCCGGGATTAAGGTTTCGAGCCCCCTGCCTAATCCCCGCTTGGCCACCCCATGTCACTTCCTTCAGCACACTGCTTCTCTTGCGGTATGTCACATTCCTCCCCGAACAGACATCGTTCGAGCCATTTCACGGATAGACCCGGTACAACATCCGGGGAAAAGCGATGCTCTCCCGCACGTGCTCGAGTCCGCACACCCATGCGACCGTCCTCTCAATTCCGAGTCCGAATCCAGAATGCGGAGCCGATCCGTACCTTCGAAGGTCCGTATACCACCTGTAGGTCTCCTCGGGCAGGCCGTGCTCCTTCATGCGGCGCTCTATGGTGGCCAGATCGTCTATCCTCTCGCCGCCCCCGATGATCTCCCCATACCCTTCGGGCGCCAGGAGATCGGCCCCAAGCACCACTTCCGGCCTGCCGGGATCCGGCTTCATGTAGAATGCCTTCATTACGGCGGGGAAGTGAGTGACGAAGACCGGCCTGTCGAACTGCCCCGATATCTCGGTCTCGTCCGGGGCGCCCAGATCGTCTCCCCACCGTATGTCCCTGCCGCTATTCCTCAACCTATCGAGGGCCTCGTCGTATGTGATCCTCGGGAAGGGCGGCTCCACCTTTTCGAGCGGCCCCGTGTCTCTCTCGATCAGATCCAGATCGGCTTTTCGGTTCCCAAGCACACTGCGAACTACGTGGGTGATGAGGCCTTCCTGAATTGCCATGTTCTCCTCGAAGTCGCAGAACGCCGCCTCCGGTTCCACCATCCAGAACTCTATCAGGTGTCTCCTCGTCTTCGACTTCTCCGCTCGAAATGCCGGCCCGAAACAGTACACCCTGCCCAGCGCCGCGATCGTCGCCTCATTGTACAGCTGGCCGCTCTGAGCCAGATATGCTTTGTCCTCGAAGTAGTTCGTCTCGAACAGCGTTGTGGTGCCCTCGCATGCCGCGGGCGTCAAAAGCGGTGTGTCGACGTGGACGAAATCACCGGCGTCGAGGTATTCTCTGATGGCTCGTATGATTTCGGCCCTGATGCGAAGGATCGCCCCTTGCCTGGGGGCTCTTATCCACAAGTGCCTGTTGTCCATCAGGAAGTCCACGCCGTGTTCCTTGAGCTTGATCGGATAGTCTTCGGCCATTTGGACGACGCGCAGGTCTTTCAGTTCCAATTCGTGGCCGCCCGGCGCCCTCGGCTCCTCGCGGACGACGCCCCGAACGATAACCGACGATTCCTGGGACAATCTGCCGCAAAGGTCGAACGTCTCCTCATCCACCCGCCCGCGCGCCACAACCGCCTGGGCGAGCCCGCTCCCGTCCCGGAGTATCAGGAAGTGTATCTTCCCACTCGACCTCTTGTTGTACAGCCAGCCCCTTATCTCGACCTCTTCGCCCACGCGCTCGTTCAGCCGGCGTATCCGAGTCTGCTCCACGCAACGCACCCCCGCTACTTCTCTTTCATCTTTTTCCACAAGGTGGTCCTGCTTATCCCGAGCCTGCGCGCCACCTCAGACCTATTGCCCACGCAAGACCTATCGAACTGGTCGATGATGTCCATGATCATATTATCGAGAGAACCCGCTGTCACCGTGACCTGAGTAAGCGGCTGGGGTTCCCCCTTCTCCTCGGGCGCGATCTCGTCCAATACCATTCGCTCAACGGCCTCCGCCGGGACCAGCGGCATGGAGCGAATAGCAGCCACAAGGCGCTTGACCAGGCCCTCCATTTCGCGCACGTTCCCAGGCCACGGATACCTCTTCAATCTCGCGATTGACGCGGAGGAGAGGCATATTTCCTTGGAACCCCCGAGCATTCTCCCCGCGATCATGCCGAAGAGGGCCGGAATATCCTCCTGCCGCTCCCTGAGGGGCGGGACGTTCACGCGCATGTCCACTATCCTCCAATACAGGGCGTCGGAGAACTGGCCGGAAGAGACCCTCTGTTTGAGGTCCACCGAGCTCGAGGCCATGATCCTTGCGCCGGTCGGCCTCGGCTCGGTGCCGCCGACCCTCCAGAGGCTGCGGTGTTCTATGACGGCGGCGACCCTGGCCTGCAGATCCATCGGGAGAGCCCACACCTCCTCGAGAAACACCGTGCCACCATGGCATATTTCGAAGGCGCCCGGGCTCGACTTCCGGGCCGCGGGAAACGCCCCCTTCTCGTAGCCGAACAGGCGCCGTTCGAGCGCGTCCGCCGCGAGACCGTCGCAGGAAACGCGGGCGAACAATCCCGGCCGCGTTATTCCGGCATGGTGGATGGATTGGGCCAGCACTTCCTTTCCAGTTCCCCTCTCTCCCGTTATGAGAACCGGTGCGTCGCTAAGCGAGAAGCGTCTCGCGCGCTCCACCGCTTTCCTCATGGCCGCGCTTGCGGCGGGTACATCGTCGAACGAGTACGAAGCCGTTTCCGTCTCGGCCGACTCGGGGCTGGAGAGTTGATCCACGACGCGCTCGGCGGTGCCAACGTCGTACAGGACGCAGACGACTCCAGCGTGCTGTCCCTCTGCGCTCCATGGAACGGCCTGCACAGCTACCCGGGAATCGCCCATCTTCGTTATCCTCACGCCGCTCCCCGCCTCACCCTTGAGCGAGGGAAGCGCCGGAGAGCCGCTCAGCGCCTCCGCGGCCGGACGCCCCACGTCGGCGGGCGTGGCGGCCCCCAAGGCGACGGCGGCGCGGTTGCACAGCCTGATGGTGCCCCTCGGATCCGCAGCGATCACCCCCACGGGCAGACCGTCGAGGACCTCCGAATAATTCATCCTGCGCTCCGCGGTTTCCCGGCAAACCTTCACAAGCTCCTGACAGGCCTCTATCGCCTGTTTCACGGAGGCCTTGCCTATGCCGATTACCACGCCCTTCAATCCTTGCGACCTGGCCATATCGACGGTGACCTGGCCGCCAACTACGACCTCGTATCCCGCCTGTCTGACCTCGCCGAGAACCCGTCGTACCTCCTGGGGCGTGCGGCCCGGGGTAAACTCCTGCAGTTCGAGCCCCATAGACGGCCCGAGAACCCCGAGGTCCAGCACCGAGCCACCGAAGTGCAACAAAGCAACCCGTTTCCCGAGATTGCGCGCCTCGGCTATAGCCGTAACCACATCGAGAGGCCCCGGATTGCACGCCACGACAGGGAGTGATGTCACGGACCGCACCGCGTCGCCGAGAAAGCCCCTTGCGATGATGGCCTCAGCCCCCGTCGACTCCGCCTTCCTGACGGCGTGCAGCACCTCCTCGGCGCCAGCCTGGATGACCAGAACGTCCTCCCCCATGTCGCGAGCCGCGTCCGATATCAGTGAGAGAAGCGGCCCATCAGGAACAATCGCCGCGAACCTGGCCACACGGACCACCCCCGAAGCATATCCTGTTGTTCCATTTCTTCACACGTCCTCCACGGACCTGCACAACAGGAAAACATCAGGGCGCCGTGATGAACCTCTCCACCGCCTCCAATACGCCCAGGGTACTCGGCATGCGTGTGACATAGTCCGCCCCCGCCTTGATTTCATCGGGGGCATTGCACACCAGAACCCCAGTCCCGGCTACGGCGAGCATGTCCATATCTGATTCTCCGTCACCCACCGCCAGCACTTCATCGACCGACACGGACAGCATGCCGCACAGAATGCGCAGGGCGTTACCCTTCGAGACGAGCGGATTCACGAACTCGACAAGGTGCGGAAGGGTCCGCATGACCCTCGCGACGCCCCGGGTGGCGGCTGAATAGAATGTTACCGCCTCCGCCGCTTTCTCCGGCGGCAATCGCAACACAATGTGGGTGGTGACCCCTCCGATGTGTGAGTCCAGGTCGTCCACTACGCTAACAGGGACTCCCAGGGCCCCCGAGTATCTGTCCGCATGCTCGCCCGGCGTGTCCGTGAGGATCATGTCGTCCACGAACGCGTACCTGCACGAATCCTTCCCAACCGCGGCCAGAACGGCCCGCG
>JAHDPS010000080.1 GCA_018434225.1 Bacillota bacterium | reverse complement strand
TTGAATTCCATCGTGCCGTTTACCTCGTTCACCAGCAGACCCCTCTCGCTCTCGAATACATCCACGCCGACCGCCCCCCCGCCAACGGCCGCGGCGGCGGCAACCGCGAGGTCTCCCAAGCCGGGCGTAATGGGACAGTTCTCGCTCCTCGCCCCTCTGGCGGAGTTGGTGACCCAGTGGTCGGAGTACCGGAACATGGCCGCCACCGGCTCGCCCCTGATGACTACCACCCTGATGTCTCGTCCCGGCTTCTCGATGTGTTCCTGCACGTAGTAAACGGAGTGTTGCGGCGAACCCAGCATATCCTTGTGTTCAACGAGCGCCTCCGCGGCACACCTATCGTTCACCCGGGCCAGGAGCCTGCCCCACGAACCGACCACGGGTTTCATAACCACCGGATATCCCATCGATTCCATCGCCCGTAGCGCGGACTCCGGCGAGAGGCAAACCATCGTCTTCGGGCAGGGGACCCCCGATTCGACAAGGAGTCTCGTCATCGATACCTTATCGGCGCAGTTGGATATGACGGTGTGCGAATTGACCGTCGGTATACCCCAGCCGTTGAGGATCCCGGCGGCGTAAATCGCCCTGCTCTGGCTTATCGAACGAATCAGCACCGCGTCGTATTCCGGCCTGGGGCCGTGGAAGTCGAAAATCACCAGGCGGTCGTCGAGCCTATCGACAGTCAGTCCCCGCTTGTCGAGCGCCTCGAATATCTGCTTCTCCTCGAGACGGACTCGTGAGAGTAATACGCCTATTTTCATCGAGACTCGGGGACTACTCTCCCCAATCCTCCTTCTCTTCGGGCGCGGGCGCCACCTCAACGGGAGACACGCTCAACACCTCAAGTTCGACTCCGCACTCGGGGCAGATCAGGATCTCCCCCTTTTCCACGGCGCCGGGCTCCCATTTGCCGTAGCATTCCGGGCAAGTAGCCATATCGGATTTCCCCTCCACTTCGATCGCGCCACCATCCCTAAAAGTCCTGGCGGATACGGGGCCGATCTCATATTCATGCCTTATTATTGCATAGTCATGCAATGCCAGTTATACTATCAGCCTTGTTCGGCCGTGTCAATGGCGAAGCTTGGGCAAGGTGTATTGCATAATCTTGCGTATATTCTCCGTGGACCGGGCGCACGGGCAATTCAGGTTATTGACATCTGCCAGAACACGGTATAACATCATGCTCAAATCTATTTCCGGAAAGGCCATGACCAGGAGGGGAAGCCGTCCTACGGACTCAGAGAACGCCCGGCTGGTGCGAGGGCATCTGGGGGCGGCCGACGTTCACCTGCGAGCTGCGGTCCGAAACAGTGATCTGTATTAACAGTGATCTGAAGTAGGCGCCGACGGGTTCTACCGTTAAAAGGACAGGATATCGGCGTGCGGCGCACGCCCGTGTCCGGCCGAGAGGGTGTCAACCAATAAGGGTGGTATCGCGGGTTCGAATCCCGTCCCTTCCAGGGGCGGGATTCTGTCATACACCCGGCGCCCCGGCCGAGACTCAACTACTGGAGGGATCCGATCATGGGGTTTGCAGGTCTGTAGCATTCCAGGGGGAGCCCGGGGCATTCAGCGAGACCGCCGTTTTGCGGATGGAGCCCGAGGCGCGGATGGTGCCGTGCAGGACGCTGGCGGAGGTATTCACGAAGATCGAGACACGGCAGGTGGACGCTGGGGTCGTACCCGTTGAGAACTCTCTGGCGGGAAGTATAGGGGAGACATACGATCTGCTGCTGACCCACCGCCTGGTGGTGACCGGCGAGACCATCTCGCCCATCGAGCACTGTCTCATGGCGCTCCCCGAAACGGAACTGGGCCAGGTAAGACAGGTGCTGTCCCACCCACAGGCCCTGGCGCAGTGCAATGATTATCTTCTGGGCCTGGACGTGCAGTGCATTCCGCACTACGACACGGCGGGGGCGGCCAAATCCGTCAGGGAATCCGGCGCCGCCGGCACGGCGGCGATAGCCTCGAAGAGGGCGGCTACTATATACGGCCTTCATATATTGGCCGAACAGATCCAGTCGAATCGCGAGAATTTCACGAGGTTCTACCGGA
>JAHDPS010000346.1 GCA_018434225.1 Bacillota bacterium | reverse complement strand
TTGGATCAGCCCCAAGGCCAGCCTATGGAAGTGGTGGCCACTAATCAAGTCGTCAAGCCGAATTGCGCCAGCCTAGCCCAGCCTGGCTAAGCCCAGCCCTGCCGACCACCAGTGTTGTCAATTCAACAACGTTTGAAGGAATAATGATGTCATATTGACAACGATAGCAGGCGGCATAGCTGCAAATTAACAATCGTCGATGCGGCTGATGCCTCAACACCCACCAGTCTGCGGATTTTTCGGGGACTCGGCGCCCGAGTGTCCGTATTTTTCGGGTACTCAGCGGCCGGGTATGCGGATTTTCCGTACACCAGGCGGCTAGTATGCGGATTTTCGGGGGACTCGGCGCCCGAGTATCCGTATTTTTCGGGTACTCAGCCGTCAACTGCTTTGTTGGTCGTCAATGGGACGCACCCGCGCCATTCCTCCCGCTATTCCACCTGTTTCGCAAGCATTCCCCGCGCGTCGCCCGCGCGATCGCCCTCGGGGTAATCCTTCAGCAGCCGTTCGAGGTGGGCCTTATCCCCCGTATACGTGTACAGGGTTAGAAAGGCGTCGTCCGCCATCGAACTGCCGGTATGGGTCTTTACGAAACGCTCGAACGTCTCCGCGACTCTCGACCGGACGGCCTTCTCGCCGAACACGAACACGAACACGGTCTCCGCATCCTGTCCCCATTGCAGGACCCCTATGTAGGCGAGTCCCTGGGAGTACAGTGCTTTAGCCTTAATCTCGTCCGTGGCCCTGGGCGGCTTGTCCGCGGCCTCGAACCACTTCAAGGAATGCTGGTAGTTGATGAGCCCCGCGAGGTAGGCCCGCCACTTCTCAGGCCTCTAAGGGATGGAGACAACTAGACGTTGGTATTCTGTAGTATAATGCTGGATAGCATTGGAATCCGTGATTGCTCGTAGATTATCGGGGAAAGTGTAGATTATCGGGGAAAGTAATGATGTCATATTGATAACGATAGCAGGCGGCATAGCTGCAAATTAACAATTGAAGGAATTAACCTGGTTCTGACCTAATAATCGTGTTTGAAGAGGGCTTTCCGAAGGATCTCACGGTGGCCTACACGAAGGAAGGGGGAATCACGGGGATGGATTTTCTCAAGAAACTGGGAGAGACCGCGCGGAGCACCGCCTCCACCATCGGGGCCAAGTCCGCCGATCTGGTGGAAGCAGGTAAGATCAAGCTGGCGAGGTCGCGGCTCGAGGGGAAGATTAAGGACGTCAAGACCGATATCGGCCACATCGTATACGAGGCATACAGGAACGGGGCCGAGCCGGACAACGCCGCCTTGCAGGCCAAGTTCGGCGAGATAGGCAAGGCGGAGAGCGAGATAAGGGAGATAGACGAGAAACTCGAACAGGACAGGACGAAGGGAAGCAGCCAACAGGCGGGTACTGCTCCCCAGCAGAGCGCTCCCGCATCCGCGGCCGGGTTCTGTTCGAAGTGCGGCGCCGCCCTGGCGGCCGACGCGAGATTCTGCGGCAACTGCGGCAATCCCATAGCATAGGAGGCTCGCTCGATGTTCTGCACGAAGTGCGGCGCGAATGCCGGCGACTCAAGGTTCTGTCCGAAGTGCGGCGCGGCGCTGGCGGAGGACGCTGCCCAGGCCGCTGTTCCCGTCGGAAGGGCTGACATCGTAGACTACCGGATCATTGGCGACGATATGCAGCTCGTGGAGATCGAGCTCGATCCGGGCGAAGGGGTCAGGGCCGAGGCAGGGACCATGACCTACATGACCCAGGACATCGAGATGACCACGTCCGCCAGCGGTGGTGTCATGGGGGGCCTGAAACGTGCCCTGGCTGGGGAGAGCTTCTTCATCACCAGTTTCGTCAACCGTGGGACCGGTAAGCAGCAGGTGGCCTTCGGGGCCCCTTACCCCGGCAAGATCATCCCACTGCAGCTGAGGGATCTGGGTGGTTCATTCCTGTGCCAGAGGGACTCCTACCTCTGCTCCGCCATGGGGATCGAGGTGGAGGTGGCCTTCACAAAGAAGATCGGCGCCGGTCTGTTCGGTGGCGAAGGGTTCATCCTGCAAAGGCTGGTGGGCGACGGTCTTGCGTTCATTCACGCGGGGGGCACGATCATCGAGAAGGAGCTTAAGACCGGAGAGTCGTTGAGAGTGGACACGGGCTGCCTTGTGGCGTTCGCCCCTACGGTGGACTACGACGTCGCCATGGTGGGCGATTTCAAGAACGCGCTGTTTGGGGGCGAGGGGCTGTTCCTGGCCTCTTTGACTGGCCCTGGACTGGTGTACCTGCAGAGCCTGCCCCTGTCCCGCCTGGCGGACCGCATCGCCGCGGCGGCGCGGTGGGGTGGGAAGGACGAGCGCTCAGGAGTCGCCAGTGTCACCAACATCGGCGGAAGCATAATGGGGAGCCTCTTCCGGAAATAGGCGGTTGATTACCCTGGCCCGTGATTTCGCCCGGCCATTGGCGGTCTCTGTGCCGTGCGTTTGCCTTTGGAGGTCTATTCGAGACTACGAAAGGTACGACACCCTCCGTTCTTTGCTCAGAAGCAGCGCCACTGAGAATATCGTCACGGCGAACCCCATCTGGATCAGGATGTTGCCGTAGATGGGACGCACACTGTTGCTCGTGAACGTC
>JAHDPS010000096.1 GCA_018434225.1 Bacillota bacterium | reverse complement strand
TCCTCCACGGCCCTGTTGATATCCAGGGTGCGGGTCCCCGGCCTGGCGACCCTGGCCACCTCGGCCAGCGCCCCCGCCACGACGGCGCCCGCCGCCCTCATCAGTTCTATCTCCCTCGGTGACTTGACGATGATCATCGGGCAATCTTCCTCTTGATCCCGTCCAGCGCCGCCTCCAGGTCGCGCGTCACCGCGACGACCGGCTGGTCTCCGCTCACGTTCACCAGGATGCCCTTGCGCAGGTAGAATTCGATCAACGGCTCCGTCTGCTCGGTGTAGACCGTGAGCCTCCTCTTCACCGTCTCCTCCCTGTCATCGTCCCTGTGGGTGAGCGGACCACCGCACGCATCGCACACGCCCTCGGAGCGCGGCGGATTGTGCTCCACGTGGTAGGTGGCGCCGCACCCGCGGCAAACCCGCCGCCCCACGGAGCGACCGATCAGGATATCCAGCGGCACCTCGAAATTCACTACACCGTGGAGGTCGAGGCCCGCCTCCGCCATCATATCATCCAGCTCCTCGGCCTGTCTAAGGTTTCTAGGGAATCCGTCCAGGATGAACCCGTCCCCGCAATCCGGTTGCGTGATACGATCCCTGATCACACTGATGGTGACGTTATCCGGAACGAGTTGCCCTTTATCCATGAACTCCTTGACCTTCCGGCCGAGATCCGAGCCTTCCTTCACGGCCTTCCTGAACATATCCCCGGGGGATATGTGCGGTAGCCCGGTTTTTTCACTGATCAGATCGGCCTGGGTTCCTTTCCCCGCTCCGGGGGGACCCAGGAAAACAAGGCGCACGACTGTCCCTCCCAGAATCTACTTGATGAAGCCCTGGTAATGCCTCATCATCATGTGGGCCTCGACCTGCTTCATCGTCTCCAGAGCAACGCTCACCACAATGAGCAGACTCGTGCCGCCGAACTGAACTCCGGGAATATTGGTGGTTCTCAGCACAAAGTTCGGCAATATGGCGATAAAGGCGAGGAAGATGGCCCCTGCCAGCGTGATCCTGCTGGATATCTTCATCAGGTAATCGGCCGTCGGTCGTCCCGGCCTGATGCCCGGGATGAAACCGCCGTACTTCTTCATGTTGTTCGATATGTCCAGCGGGTTGAACGATATCGTCGTGTAGAAATACGTGAAGAACAGGATCAGCAGGGCGTAGGCGATCAAGTAACCCGGCCTGCGATAATCGAATACCTGTTCAACAGCCCGCGCCCATGGCGACGAGAAGAAACTGGCTATCGTCGCCGGGAACGCCAGCACCGACGACGCAAATATAATGGGCAGAACACCCGACTGGTTGATCTTCATCGGGATGTGGGTGCTCGCTCCACCGTAAACCTTGCGCCCGACGACCCTCTTCGAATACTGGACGGGTATGCGGCGCTCGCCCTCGGTGATCCAGACAACGGCGGCGATCACCACCGCGGCCATTATCGCGAGCGCGACGACGTTGAAGACTGAAATCCGGCCGGCCACCAGGTACTGTCCCATCGACCACAGCGTCGACGGGAGCCTCGAGACGATACCGGCGAAGATTATCAACGATATGCCGTTGCCAATCCCCTTCTCGGTGATCTGCTCGCCGAGCCACATCAGGAACGCAGTCCCGGCTGCCAGTGAGATCACGATGATCGACATCTGGACGAAACCGGTGTCCATCAATGCGCCCATCCTGCTGATGGCCACAGCCATGCTAAACCCGGTCACCAGCGCAAGGATGATCGTGGCGTACCTCGAATACTCGTTGAGCTTCTTGCGCCCGTCCTCGTCCTTGGCCATCTTTTCCCACTTCGGGATGATGATGGTCAAGAGCTGCATGATGATGGACGCGTTGATGTACGGCGAGATGCTCATCGCGAATATCGAGAACGTCTTCAGGGCGCCGCCCGAAAACAGGTCGAGAAACGCGAATATGCTTCCCTCTTTGAACAGGTCGGCGATGACTTCGGCTCGGATCCCGGGAACCGGCACGTGAGCGCCGGCCCTGAAAACGAGGAACATCCATAGAGTGAAAAGGAGCCTCTTTCTCAGGTCCCCGATCCTCAGGGCGCTCTTGAATGTGTCAAGCACCCGTTATCACCTCAGCCTTCCCGCCGGCCGCCTCGATCTTCTTAACGGCCCCGGCGGAGAACTTGTCGGCCCTAACCGTCAGGGGCTTCTCAAGGTCGCCGTTTCCCAGGACCTTGACTCCGTCGTAGACGCCCTTGATCAATCTCACCTGTCTCAGGAGCTCGGGAGTCACGGTCGTGCCCTCGTCGAACCTGTTGAGATCGGATACGTTGATCTCGGCGTAAACGATCTTGAATATGTTCCTGAATCCCCTCTTGGGGAGTCTGCGCTGCAACGGCATCTGGCCGCCTTCGAAGCCGCGACCCTTGGCCCCGCCCGCGCGGGCCTTTTGGCCCTTGTGCCCGCGGCCGGCCGTCTTGCCGAGCCCGGAGCCAAGGCCCCTACCGGCCCTCACGCCCTTGGTCCTGGAACCGGGAGCTGGCTTGAGTTCGTGAATCTTCACCTGTCAGTCCACCTCCCCATCAACACGCTCGACCAGAACCATGTGATCGATCCTGCGAACCATCCCCCTGATACTGGGGGTATCGGGCTGCACGACTGAATGTTCCCGCCTGCGCAACCCAAGCGCGGCCGCCGCGGCCCGCATTACTTGTGGTTTGCCTGCCAGGCTTCTCTTGAGAGTGATCCGTATCTTATCGGACAAGTCCGTCCCCTCCAGCTACCCCACCAGTTCGTCGCCGCTCTTGCCCCTGAGCTTCGCGACTTCCTCGGCGTTCTTGAGTTGTCTCAGACCCTCCATGGTGGCGTAGGTAACATTGCAGGCGTTCGATGAACCAATCGACTTCGTCAGCACGTCCCTGATACCCGCGAGCTCGAGAACGGCCCTCACGGGACCGCCGGCGATGACACCGGTACCGGCCGACGCCGGCTTCATAAACACCCGGCCCGCGCCGAAATGCCCGAGAACCTCGTGCGGTATAGTGGTGCCAACGCGGGCGACGTTGATCAGCCCCTTCTTCGCGCCCTCGATACCCTTGCGTATCGCGTCCGGGATCTCGGCCGCCTTACCCAGCCCCACGCCCACGCGGCCCTGACCGTCGCCGACCACGACGAGCGCGGAGAAACTGAACCTGCGACCGCCCTTGACGACCTTGGCGACCCTGTTTATCGAAACGACCTTCTCCTTAAATTCCTGCTGGGAAGCGTCAGGCCTTGGCATCAGTTCCCCTCCCTGTCTAAAATTCCAGCCCCGCGGCACGCGCCGCGTCTGCAAGGGCGCGCACCCGCCCGTGGTACAGGTACCCGCCTCGGTCGAACACAATCGACCTAATCCCCTTTTCCAGCGCCCTCCTGGCCACCAGATCCCCCACCAGTTTGGCCGCCTCGATGTTGCCCCCGTGTTTCACCTTGCTTCTGATCTCGGGGTCAAGGCTTGAAGCCTGCACCAGGGTCTCCCCGCCGGTGTCCACCACGATCTGGGCGAATATATGCTTGAGGCTCCTGAATACCGAAAGCCTCGGATGTTCAGGTGCCCCGAAAACGTGCTTGCGCACCCTGAGGTGCCGCCTCAGCCTTCCCGCTTCTCTGCCCCGACCTTTCTGCACCTTACGACACCCCCGTCACTACTTGCCGGCCTTGCCGGCCTTGCGGCGCACCTTTTCGCCGGCGTACCGGATGCCCTTACCCTGGTAAGGCTCCGGGGGCCTGACGTCACGGATCGTTGCCGCTATTTGCCCTACGGTTTCCTTGTCCCTTCCCTTGACCACGATCAGGGTCGGGTTCGGGACCTCGAAATCTATCCCCTCGGGTGCCTGTATTTCAACAGGATGAGAATACCCGACGGTCAAAACCAGTTTGGCGCCGGTCTTCGCCGCCCTGTAACCAACTCCCACGAGCTCCAAGCTCTTCTCGAAACCCTTAGTCACCCCCACGACCATGTTGGATATGAGCGTCCGCGTAAGACCGTGGAGGGCCTTGTGAATGTTCTGATCCGACGGCCGATCCACCTTGATGGCGTTGCCTTCGATTTTAACCGCCATGGCATCGTGAAGCCTGCGGCTGAGCTCGCCCTTCGGACCTTTGACCTTGAATACCCCGCCGTCGAGCGTAACCTCAACGCCATCCGGTATTTTAACGGGCAGGCGACCCACTCTTGACATCCCGCTTCCACCTCCTCAACAGCGAACGGAATCACCAGATGTAGCAGAGAACCTCTCCACCGACCTTTTCTTTTCTGGCCGTCTTGTCCGTCATGATCCCCTTGGACGTCGACAGTATGGCCAGGCCGAGACCACCGAGGACCTTCGGCACCGCGTCGCTCTTGACGTACACCCTGAGTCCCGGTTTGGAGATCCTCTTCAACCCCGTTATGACCTTGGTCCTGTTTGGACCATACTTGAGGTAGACCTTGATGACGCCCTGCTTGCCATCATCAATCCATTCGAAATCCCTGATAAAGCCCTCTTCCTTAAGGATCTGGGCTACGGCCCTCTTCAATCTCGAGCCAGGCAACTCGACCTGCTCGTGGTTAACCATGATCGCATTCCGGATCCTCGTGAGCATATCCGCGATCGGGTCAGTCACTACCTAAACCCCCTTCCCCGTCACCAGGCTCTTCGTTTACCAGCTGGCCTTCGTAACACCGGGGATCTCTCCCTTGTGAGCCATGCGGCGGAAGCACAATCTGCAAATGCCGAAACGCCTCATGTAGGCGTGCGGGCGCCCGCAGATCTTGCACCTGTTATGCTTCTTAACGAGAAACCTCGGTTCTCGCTTCGTCGCTTCAACTTTGGCCTTCGTCGCCACTATTTCCCCTCCTCAGGCGGATCAGTCCTTGAAAGGCATCCCCAGCAACTTGAGAAGCTCGTGAGATTCCTCGTCCGATTTGGCCGTCGTAACCACCGTCACGTCCATCCCCCTGATCTTCTCCACCTTGTCGTAGTCGATCTCCGGGAAGATGAGCTGCTCCTTCAATCCCAGGGAGTAGTTGCCCCTTCCATCGAGGCCCTTAGACGAGACCCCACGAAAATCCCTGACCCGCGGCAGCGCGACGTGGAACAGCTTTGCCAGGAAATCGTACATCCTCTCGCCGCGCAGCGTCACCTTGCATCCGATGGACATGCCCTCCCTGAGTTTGAAGGCCGATATCGACTTCTTGGCGTGCGTTATGATCGGCTTCTGGCCGCTGATGGCCGCCATATCCGCCGCGGCGGCATCGAGGGCCTTGGGGTTCTGAATAGCGTCGCCCACGCCCATGTTCAAAACGACCTTCGTGACCCTCGGCACCTCGAGGGAATTCTTGTATCCGAACGTCTTTATCATGGCGGGGACAACATCCTTAACGTACTTCTCTTTCAGGTACGCCAATTCCGTACCTCCTTTCCCTGCGTCTCCCCTAGATTACCTCGCCGCACTTCTTGCAGACCCTGGCGGGTTTTCCCGTCTCGAGGAGCTTTCTACCCATCCTCGTAGGACGGTTGCATCTCGGGCAGACCGTCATCACCTTGGAATCCGGAACCGGCGCCTCTTTCTCGATAATGCCGCCCTGAGGCATGGCCTGGGTGGGCTTCTGGTGCTTCTTGATCATGTTGACCCCCTCGACCACGACGGTGCCCTTGTCGGGGATGACCTTCATGACCTTGCCCTTCTTACCCTTGTTCTTGCCTGCCAGTACGACGACTGTGTCGCCGGATTTTACGTGTATTTTCTTTCGTTCCGTCTTCTTGCGTTCCATCAGGGTACCCCCTTACAGGACTTCGGGCGCGAGTGAGATTATCTTCATGAACTCCTTTTCCCGGAGTTCCCTCGCAACCGGCCCGAAGATGCGCGTGCCCCTCGGCTCCTTGTCGTCCTTCAGCACCACGGCAGCATTCTCATCGAACCTGATATGCGAGCCGTCCTTACGTCTGAGGCCCTTCTTGGACCTGACGATGACCGCCTTGACGACATCGCCCTTCTTCACGACGCCGCCGGGAGCCGCCTCTTTGACCGACGCGACAATCACGTCGCCGACATTCGCATACCTGCGGAAGTGCCCGCCGAGCACTCGTATGCACATAATGCTCTTGGCTCCCGTGTTGTCGGCGACCGCGAGTTTCGTGTACGTTTGTATCACGGATGAGACCCCCTCGTTACTTGGCCCTTTCGAGCACCTCGACGACTCTCCATCGCTTGTCCTTCGACAGCGGGCGAGTCTCCATTATCCTCACCCTGTCGCCGACCTTGCACTGGTTGGCCTCGTCGTGAGCCTTGAGTTTCTTGGTTATCCTCAGGCGGCGGCCGTACAACGGATGGGCTGCGAGACGCTCGATCGCCACGACCACGGTATTCTGCATCTTATCAGATACGACCGTGCCCACCCTAACCTTCCGCGATCCCCGCTCGTTCTCCATAATCAATGTCCCTCCGTTCTAGGCCCTCGCCTGGCTTGCCTTGAGATCCCGTTCCTTAAGGATGGTCTTCACCCTCGCTATATCTCTGCGCACTTCCCTGATCCTCATCGGGTTATCCAACTGGTTGGTCGCTATCTGGAATCGCAGATTGAACAGCTCCTCCTTGAGGCCGTCGAGCTTCTTCAGGAGATCCGACGCCTCCATGTCGCGCAGCTCCTTAGCCTTCATCCACTTCACCACCCACTTCTTCGCGCTTGACAAAGCGCGTCCTCAAGGGCAGCTTGAACGCGGCGAGCCTCATGGCCTCCCGCGCGACATCTTCGCTCACCCCGGCCAGTTCGAACATGACCCTGCCCGGCTTGACCACGGCGACCCAGTACTCGGGGTTCCCCTTACCCGAACCCATCCTTGTCTCCGCGGGCTTATGAGTCACGGGTTTGTCCGGGAATATCTTTATCCACACCTTGCCGCCCCTCTTAATGTACCTGGTCAGGGCAATACGAGCGGCCTCTATCTGCCTATCGGTTACCCACGCCGGGTCCAGGGCCTGGAGGCCGTACTCGCCGTACAACACCTCGGAACCCCTGTACGCCTTGCCGGTCCTATTCCCACGGTGCTGCTTCCGGTGTTTTACCCGCTTCGGCATCAACATGGGCTACTCCCCTCCCTCGACAGCGGCCGCCTTCGGCTTCGCCTTCTCCGGCCTGGTGGGGATCACGTCGCCCTTATAGACCCACACCTTGACACCGATCTTCCCGTACGTCGTCGTTGCCTCGGCGAAACCGTAGTCAATATCCGCCCTGAGAGTGTGAAGGGGGACTGTCCCTTCAACGTCTTTCTCTCTGCGCGCCATCTCGGCGCCGCCGAGACGACCGGATATCTTTACCTTGCAGCCCTTGGCGCCGAGCCTCATCGCCCTGGATACAGCCTGTTTCATGGCTCTCCTGAACGATATCCTCTTCTCGAGCTGCGAGGCGATGTTCTCCGCCACCAACTGGGCGTCCGTCTCCGCGCTCTTCACCTCGACGATGTTGAGCGAAACCTGCTTGCCCGTCAGAGACTCTACCTGCTTGCGGAGGTCTTCTACCCCGGAGCCGCCGCGGCCGATCACCATGCCGGGCTTTGCCGTGAATATGGTGACCTTGAGTCTCGTCGCCGCCCGCTCGATCTCGATCCGGGAGACGCCCGTCGAGAACAGCTTCTTCTTGAGGAACTCCCTTATTTTCACATCCTCCATGAGGATGCCGGGAAACTCCTTCTTGTCGGCGAACCACTTGGCATCCCAGTCCTTGACGATGC
>JAHDPS010000179.1 GCA_018434225.1 Bacillota bacterium | reverse complement strand
GTGGCGGGCCAGTGGCGCATTCCCAGGGCGGCGGTGGAGGAACTGGCACGGGGTATGGCGGGATCCGTGGCGGTGATCGGCGCGTGGTACGTGAACATCATGCCTAATCGTATCGTGGCCGAACTTCCGGGCGGGGAACTGAAGCATTTCGCGGTTGTGCCATTCCGGGCGGTGACACTGGCGGAGATGGATCCATATCAGGGCTATCATCCAGTGCAGATGACCGGCGGGTCACAGACGGTGCCCGACTACGTTCTGAGGCACTACGGCTTATCGCTGGCGATGGTGAGCCTCCCGGTGATCGTTGTCGAAACCGGCGACAGGAGCATTCATCCAGTCGAAAAGCTGACGCTGGAGCTGAGTGGCGACAGGCAGGCCATGCTCAGTCAGGCCATGACAGCAGTGGCGGCGCGGGGGTATCGCGTCCTGCGTGATGCTGAGGGCGGCTGCTGTGAGTACATGCCGAGGGCGGCAGAGGATGGCGGGGATCACATCATCGTAACCGTCTGGCCGGAGGAGGATCGAGGCCGACATGTTCGCAAGGCGATTCCTGAGGGAAACGGTAGGCCTGCCGGCGAGCGAAGCCGCTGAGAGGTGCGGACTAATAGCGAATCAGATCCGAGACAAAAACCCAGGTAAACGGGCGCTCTAGGAGCCTCTAGGAGCGCCGCGAGCTTATGGGGCGATGGATCACACTGGGGCAAGCTGAATCGGGCCGTGTGGGGCATTCTGGCGGGCCGTTTTCTCGGGCGACTGCATCAAAACCCGGGGTGAACAGGTATGAGGTTCACAATCCAAGACGTTCGGGCCGAGGTGCTGCCGGATAACTCTGCTAGTCTCGGCGGACCGGATCCCGAACGCCAGGCGAGCTATGGGACGGCCTGGACGTGGGTAGGAGTGCGGGCAGCGGCTAATATCCTGATCGAGCTTGACGATGGCCGCGTGGGATTCATGGACATACAGACGCCGGGGCAGTATGCGATACCGTCAGACGATACGGCACAACTGGAGAAGGCGAAAGCCGAAGAACTGGCACTGGCGCGGAACATCATCGAGGAGTTGCAGGTGAACGAATCGACTTGCCATTATACCGGCCAGGCCTGCCGGACTACATGCCGGATGTGGGATGACGAGAAGGGATGCTTGCGAGTGAGAGAAGCGCAGGTAGTCGCGCATGCGACTTCGACCATAGTCTAACACTGGCCGCCGGCGCTCACTTGTCACGGGCGGCAAACAATTAGATCAAAATGAGCTAATTGTTTCATGGATGTGCATAAGCGCCGGGGCGTGGCCGCTGTGACCGACACCTTGCCGGGGCCGTGGCCGTGGCCGAAGGTGTTCACTGCTAGGATGACGAATCTTCCTCCTGTGGCCGACATGTGACCGCATGTAATGGACGAAGGGGGCATGGGCATGTTGACGGTGCAGGAGTTATCCAGGCGGCTGGAGGTGCCGGAGAGAACGATTCGGCGATGGATAGACGCGCATGGGCCATTCCTGGGTGCCAGGAAGGACGGAAGACGGCTGCTGGTACCGGAGGATAGCTTCAAGGTAGCCGAGACTATCAAATCCCTGTATGCCGGCGGCGCGACAAGTGCGGACGTGAACGACACTCTGGCAGGGCGCAACGTTCCTCAGGTACTCGAGGTGGACGCGGTGACTCCGGCGCAGGCTGAATCACTGGTGCGGGCATTGACGGAGGAGCTTCGGCAGGCGCGTGAGGAGATCCAGGAGCTACGGCAGGAGATCCGGGAGACGCGGGATGCGGTGGCCGCGACACAGGAGACTGTGGAGGAGATCGGCGAGTGGATTAGGGTGAAACCGGATGAGGAGAAGCGCCCATGGTGGGCGCGACTGCTGAAACGATAGTGCAGAAGCTCGCTAGGCCGAGGCTTATAGTGCCGTACTATAAACCGGGTTTTCCGTGTTACGCTGATACTGTGGGGGCATGACTGCTAGGGCGTGCGGACGTATTGCATGAATCGTGCTCCTCCGTATCCTTCTATGGGATCCAGGCCGGCGCGTGGGCGCGGAGGGATTAGGCAAGGCGCTTCAAAAAGGTTGTGAAGTTCTTTGTACGATGAAGGGTTGTAGCAGGGATAAGGGCATGAAACTACCTCTAAAACGGCCTCTCGGCACCATATACGAGGGGCAAATCATCGGGAGGTGAGCGCATGAGTCAGAGGAGACATGTTCCTCTTAGAACAGCTTTATGGCGGCGCGGGATGACGCAGAGGGAACTTGCCGAGGCGCTGGGGGTATCGGAGTCTCTGGTGTCTCTCTACATAAGAGGGAAAAGACCGCTGGACTTGGAGCGCCGGCTGCATATTGCACGGATACTGGAGAGTGACCTGGATACGCTGGGGCTGGCGTAATCCGTATTTGTCTGATAGTCAAGAATTTGACGGCAATACAGAGTGTGGTATAATGGCATTAGGTGTTAATCGCGAGGCTTGAAGAGCTGTAAGCCTTGGGGAAGTGTTCTCCGAAACGGGGTGATACCCGATAGATGTTATAACTGAATATGATTTGACCGCCTGGGGCTGGGAACACGCCAAAGCGCGAACGAAGGCGCGGGGGCGGTTGCCATGGGCATATTTCGACGGGCGGAGGGGGGTGGATCCCGTGACCATGCCCGACGTGATTGAGGCGGCCAGGCGACTAAATCCCGACATGCCGGAACTCAAACTGGCAACGGCCAGAACGTGGGTGACGCGGGGCATGGTATCGGCGGCGGTGCGGCAGGCGGGCCAGGGCAGAGGACGTGGCCGGGTGGGCGATTATCCCGACATCGCGGCGCAGGAAATGGCAGTTGCCGGATTCCTGAAGTTCGGCTTGCAAACTCCTTTCCGGGAAATCGAGATAGCGCGGGCGCGGCAGGTGTGGGTGGTCAACGACAGGAGCGCGACGGGCCTTGAGGCCGAAGCGCTTCTGCCAGGGCTGCTAATAGCGGCGACATGCCGACCGATGACTTTCGAGCTAGGCACCATCGAAAGCCTGCAAAGGGCCGTAATCGAAAGCCTGCAAAGGGCCGTAGATGTGCTAATCTACGGCGCGAAAATGGAGCAGATCGACCGGGGCATTGATGTTCGCTGGCCGGTGAAGGCCGTGTTTGAG
>JAHDPS010000246.1 GCA_018434225.1 Bacillota bacterium | reverse complement strand
TGGGCTTGAAGCCGCTTGCGGGCGACCTCTTCTCCACAGAGGCCTTCGCTCTCCTGAGGGAGCTCTCGCTAGACAATCGGGCCTTCGCGGCTGGGATACAGCTCCTGGATTCTTACGAAGATGAGAAGCGTGGCGTGCCTGTGAGAGTGAACTACGCGGCTCTCAACGTAGAAGAGTTCGGATCCATATATGAGGGCCTTCTCGAGTTCGATGCGAGCATCGACAGCAGCGCCGAAGTCTTGCGCTTCTTCTTCACCAAGGGCGAGGACCGGGGCAAGACGGGGAGCCATTACACACCCGAGGAGCTTGTCCAGCCCCTTATCGAGCACGCACTCGAGCCGCTCATCGAAAAGTGTCTCAAAGAAAATGACGCTGAGGCGAGGCTCCTTGACCTCAAGGTCTGCGACGATGCCTGTGGCTCAGGGCATATCCTCCTCAATGCCGCTCGGCGCATCGCTCTTGAGCTCGCGCGCCTACGCACCAAGGCGGACAATCCTGATCCCACAAGTTACCGCCACGCCCTGCGTGAGGTGATCGAACGTTGCATCTACGGGGTCGACTTCAATCCCCAGGCCGTCCGGCTCTGCAAGGTAGCCCTTTGGCTGGAGAGCCATAACCCTGGTGAATCACTCGGATTCCTCGACCACCACATTAAGTGTGGCGACAGCCTCGTCGGCCTCACAAAGGCGGAGGAGCTTCTCGAACCCATTCCAATCGAGGCCTTCGCCTCTCGTGACGGGGACGACAAGGACTGGTCCGCGACCCTGCGCAAACAGCACAAGAAGGAGCTGGAGGAAGCACCGATACAACAGACCTTACAAGCCTGGAAAGCCCAGGTGGGGGATAGTCTCGCGACGGTGATCAAGATCCTAAATACCGTAGCAACAATGCCTGATGTCACACCAGAAGAGGCGGCACGCAAGAAGGAGACCTACCTGCATGTGGTATCGGGCGAGGCGTGGCGCAAACTGAAGGCCCTGGCGGATATAAAACTGGCGCCCTTCTTCCTGGCCAAACGACAGGACACCCCGATGGCCACCGAACAAGCCTACCGCGCTTTCCTGAACGGGCAAGAGGATCTAGAGGGCCACCCTATTGCCGAGGTGGCTGAGAGAGCATCCGAGCGTCGGCACTTCTTCCACTGGTTCCTCGAGTTCGCGGAGGTAATGCAGGGCGGAGGCTTCGACTGCTTCCTGGGGAATCCGCCGTTCTTGATGAATAGGAAACTAAAAGGTGCCTTTGGTGCAGACTATCTAGATTTCCTTACATATGCTTTTGCTCCAGCTGGAGCGATTGACTTAGTCGGCTACTTTGTAAGAAGAAACTACTCCCTATTAGGGCCAGGACGATCAATCGGCACTCTTGCAACGAATTCGATTGCCCAAGGCGGAACGCGACAAGGCGGTCTTGAAGTGATCGAGAAATCCGGAGGTTGCATCATCATGGCCGTCCGGAGTAGGCCATGGCCAGGCGCTGCGGCAGTCGATGTAAGCCAAATTGCAATCTTCAAAGGAGTTTGGAACGGAAAACGAATACTGGATGGGAAGGTTGTATCCTACATCTCAACCTATTTGGATAATCACCTCACACTCGGAAATCCCTTTCCTCTTGCTACCAATGTGGACAAGAGCTTTCAGGGTTCCATCGTGCTTGGAAAGGGCTTTGTACTCGAACCCGCGCAGGCGCAGGCGCTGATTAACAGTAATACGAAGAACAGGGACGTGCTCTGTCTCTACCTAAACGGCGATGACCTCAACAGCCGAAGCGACCAAAGCCCTAGCCGCTGGGTGATAAACTTCTATGATTGGCCTTTAGACAAGCAGAGCGCACCAGAGAACTACGATGGCCCCGTTGCCGCGGACTATCCCGAATGTCTTGAAATCGTAGAGCGCCTCGTGAAGCCAGAGCGTACCCGTCTTGATGAAAATGGTAAGTTCGTTCTTCGCAAGCCTCTTCCGGAACGTTGGTGGCACTACGCCGACAAGCGACCTGCTCTGTATCGGAGCATATCATCCTTGGATCGTGTGGTAATAATTCCCCAGCAGTCACAACCAGTTGCTTTTCAAATATATAATTGTGGCATTGTATTTAATTCAAATACGATTGTATTCACGTTCAGCGAGTACTGCTATTTTGCTATTCTCCAAAGTGAGATAAACGTATCATGGGCTCGAAAATATGGATCTTATCGTGGCAGTAGGCTGATCTATACTCCTGAATCAAACTTTGTAACCTTCCCCTTCCCCCCAGGCTTCGAACCCAACCGCAAAAGGACCGAACCTACCAGTGCCGGGCAAACCGCCCTCCGCGAGCGCCTCGATTACTTGGGTAAAGCCCTGGACGAAAGCCGCCGCGAGATCATGCTCCGCCTCGATATTGGCCTCACCAAGCTCTACAACCTCTATCACTCGTCGGACCTGGATACCACGGCCGTCAAGAAAGAATCCAAGTGCTCAAATGCTGACGCGGATTGGGCTGTACCCAAGATCATCGCCCTACGGGACATCCACAAGGCAATAGACGAAGCCGTTCGCGATGCCTACGGATGGAACGACCTGCCCCTGCAGCACGGCTTCCACGAGCTTGAGTTCCTTCCCGAAGGTGATCGCGTGCGCTATACGATCTCCAACGACGCGCGGAGGATCGTCTTGCGGGAGCTTCTCGCTCTCAACCACAAGCGGCATGCCGAGGAAGTGGCGGCGGGGATCGTGGATGAGAATGGGAAGGTGATCAAGAAGAAAGAAAAGGAACCCTCGGAACCTAAGAAGCGTGGTCAAAGGAAGACGGCAAGCAGTCAAGAGTCAGACCTGTTCTCATAAGATAACTCCAGGACCTGTGGCACAGAAGGAGATGAGCAAAATGGTTCCAGTACCCAAGACTCAATCGATCTGTTGGTTCGTGGGGGCAGCCTACGATCACAAGGATGACCAGACTCCTCGATTCATTGCCGAAGGCATCTGGGAAAACGGCTATGACGATAGATTCATCGACCATGTGAAGTCAATGCGGCCTGGCGATCGCATTGCCATCAAGGCTGCTTATGTAAAGAAGAAGGGCTTCAGCTTCGATACGCGGGGTAACTCAGTCTCTGTCATGGGCATTAAGGCCATCGGTACGATTCTGGAGAATCCCGGCGATGGCAAACGCGTCAAGGTTGATTGGAAGGCGGTCGATCCAATCCGGGAATGGTACTTCTACACCTATCAGAAGACCGTGTGGAAGATCGTCCCTGGAGCCTCCTGGCACAATGATGCTCTCATCGCCTTTACCTTCGAGAACGAGGCACAGGATATTGACCGCTTCCGCAATGACTCCTACTGGAGGCAGCGCTTCGGTGATGAAGGTACGGTCGACAGGAAGTTCAGCTGGACGACATTCTATGAGGCCATAGCCGACGGGCTGCTCGCGCATAAAAGGAACAGGACCGAGCTTGTACGGAAGCTCAATGCTTTCGCTGCCAGGGTGGACTATATGTCCTACCTCCATGATGCCGATGAGCATGGAAAGATAGTTCCACTCACTGACATCTGCCCCTTCACGGTCCTAGGGGCCTTCAATAGGGGAGTAACGCAGGAGAACCGAAAAGAAGCCGCGCGAGAACTGGCCTCGATGCTGGGGGTGACAGAGCCCGTCCCTGAGGGCTTCGATGGCATACCCCTCATAAACAAGCAGAAATCCATGTACTTCGGTTACGCGAAGGACAGGAAGCCCGGAGACATAGAGGCTCTGTGGGATGTATTCGAGAAGGCCATCATCCTGGCTGACGACGATGCCGATGACGCCGACGTCAGGAACGATTTCCTCGATGCCTACAATAAGGCCTCGCGCATTTATTGCGTCGGGTGGAACCTATCTATGGGGCTCTATTGGACGCGCCCCTGGTATTTCCCTACCTTGGACAGCCGCTCGAAAACCTACATTACCGAGAAGCTGGGCATCGTTGTAGGTTCCAGCGGTGCGAAAGGGCGTTCGAGCGCGGAGGACTACCTGTCCCTCATGGACACGCTCACCACGCGCTTCATGGAGGATGCGTACCCGGTGCACTCATACCCGGAGCTCTCTCTGGCGGCTTGGCAGTATCGAAGCCCATTTGACGAAAAAGGAGCCACACCAGGGAGAGCGCAGGACGAAGGTGGAAACGATGGCGAGGAAGCGACCGACGGTATTGGCCTATCCGAACCACCTGAGCCTTACTCGATTGACTCAATAATCACCGAAGGTTGCTTCTTCCCCCTCGAAAGGCTAAGGTTCATCCTCGACTCGCTTAGGCTCAAACAGAACCTCATTCTGCAGGGACCGCCAGGCACAGGTAAGACCTGGCTCGCGAAGCGACTGGGATATTCGCTTATTGGTGCGAAGGATGAATCGAAGCTGCGGGCGGTGCAATTCCACCCCAATATGAGCTACGAGGATTTCGTACGCGGGTATCGGCCGAACGGCGAAGGTCGGCTCGATCTTGTGGATGGCCCCTTCATGAAGATGATAGAGGCGGCCTCGAAATCGGCCGATGATGCCTTCGTCCTCGTGATCGAGGAGATAAACAGGGGGAATCCCGCCCAGATATTCGGCGAGATGCTGACGCTCATCGAGGCGGACAAGCGCAATCCCGACGAAGGCCTCGAGCTCTGCTATCGCCGCTTCAACAACGAGAGGATCAGCGTTCCCAAGAACCTCTACATTATCGGTACGATGAATATCGCCGACCGCTCCCTTGCGTTGGTTGACCTGGCCCTCAGGCGGCGCTTCGCCTTCATAGAGCTCGAGCCCTGCTTCAACGAGCGATGGCGAGACTGGGTACTGGACAAGATACCCATCTCGACCGCGCAGCTCGACGACATTACCCGAAGGATCAGCGAGCTGAACGCGGCGATTGAAGGCGACCCCAACCTCAAGCGGCAGTTCAGGATCGGCCACAGCTTCCTCACGCCATCCAGTAAGAATGATATCAAGGATCCAATGACCTGGTACCATCAGGTAGTCGAGACCCAGATCGGGCCGCTATTGGAAGAATACTGGTTCGATAGGCTTGACACGGCGCACAAGGCCAAGGAAAAGCTACTCGAAGGGCTGTGATGGGCACGACCTCCATGGGTTATGTCGGTCGGATTCCAATTAGGAATCTATGGCTTCTCATGTTGTACGCTTCGGACCTCTACCGCGAGCTCGATACCGCAGCAAGGGAAGTCGAGGATAATCCTGAGGATATTCCCGACCTGGTCGCCACTGTGCTCGCACATTGCGTAGAAAGACGCCTTCAACGCAATCTGACCCCTGGGTACCGGCAGCGGCAGGAGGTAATGTGTAGAGTCCGCGGCCGTATCGATCACCTCCAAACTGCAGCGCACATGCTTCTCGAGCGTGGCAAGGTCGCTTGCTCTTTCGATGAACTCTGTACCGATACCCCCCAGAACAGATCGGTTCGAGCTGCCTTGCTTAGGCT
>JAHDPS010000261.1 GCA_018434225.1 Bacillota bacterium | reverse complement strand
CTGCGATACCTGTTTCCATGGTCGCGAGTGCGAGGCTGGACGAGGTTGACTTGCCCGGTAAGGGTAAGGGGAGAGGAGGAAGAAGAAAGTGAATACCGAGTTCATCGGGGCTATCGAAGAGATCGAGCGCAGCAAGGGAATAGCGAAGGATGTCCTTCTGGAGGCCATAGAGGCGGCGTTGATCTCAGCCTACAGGCGGAACTTCGGCTCCTCTCAGAGCGTGCGCGTTCACATAGACCGGGAAACCGGCGAGATCAAGGTGTTTTCCCGTAGGGCCGTTGTGTCCGAGGTCGAAGACCCGAGGACGGAGATATCTATTGAGGAAGCGAAGCAGATCGACCCCAATTACCTCGAGCACGACGTTGTGGAGAGCGAGGTGACCCCAAAGAACTTCGGCCGCATCGCCGCGCAGACGGCAAAGCAGGTAGTGGTCCAAAGGATCCGCGAGGCCGAGAGGGGCATCATCTTCGAGGAGTTTTCGAGCCGGGAGGGTGATATTGTCACCGGCATCGTCCATAGACAGGAGAACCGCAACATCATGATCGATCTGGGCAGGGCCGAAGGGGTGCTCGCCCCTAACGAGCAAATCCCCGGGGAACTCTACCGCCAGGGCGAGCGACTCAAGGCTTACATTCTAGAGGTCCGGAAGACTACCAAGGGACCTCAGATCATGCTATCGAGGACTCATCCGGGTCTCTTGAAGCGCCTGTTCGAGTTCGAGGTGCCGGAGATCCATGATGGTATAGTGGAGATAAAGGGTATATCGCGGGAGGCGGGATCGAGATCGAAGGTTGCGGTATGGTCCCGCGACGAGTCCATCGATCCCGTGGGCGCGTGCGTGGGACCCAAGGGAGTTCGTGTCCAGTCCATAGTGGGCGAGCTCAAGGGGGAGAAGATGGATATCGTCAGATGGTCCCCTGATATCGAGGAGTTTATCGCCAACTCGCTGAGCCCGGCCAAGGTTGTGTGCGTGCGCTGCTACGAGGAGGGAAAGGTGGCGAGGGTCATCGTGCCCGACTACCAGCTCTCCCTGGCCATCGGCAAGGAGGGCCAGAACGCGAGACTTGCCGCTAAGCTCACGGGTTGGAGGATAGATATTCGGAGTGAGTCACAGGTAGCCGAGGGTGCTGATTCTGTGGATGACGAGTTCAGCCCCATCGAACCGGAGGACTCCGTCGGCGCCGCCGACGAGATGATAGCAGGGGAGGAGATCCCCGGTATGCCCGACACGCCCGGCGATGGGGGCGATGAATCTTGAGATTGCGTAGAGTGCCCCAGAGGACTTGCGTGGGGTGCATGGAGGTCAAGGGGAAGAAGGAACTCATACGCGTCGTGAAGACGCCCGAAGGAGCCGTCGAGGTAGACCCGACAGGGAAGAGGGCCGGTAGGGGCGCGTACCTTTGCCCGAATACCAATTGCCTGGACAAGGCCGTGAAGGGGAAACGACTTGAGAAGGCTCTGGGCGTGGAGATCGGCGGGGACGTCGTTGAAAGGGTCCGCTTGCGCCTGAGCGACCCTCAGTCGAGTCGGAGGTGAAGCTATTGAACGAAAAGCTGAGAGTTTACGAGCTTGCAAAGGAGATGCTCGTAGATAGCAAGATTGTACTGAGGGTGCTGGCGCAGCTCAATATCGAAGCCAAGAATCACATGAGCACCCTGGATGGGGATACCGCACAGAAGGTCAGAGATGTTCTG
>JAHDPS010000336.1 GCA_018434225.1 Bacillota bacterium | reverse complement strand
GTGCACCTACGCACGAATGACTCGGGATCGTGCTGCAGCGCACGGATCTGGCCGCGATCCATGCTGTAGCGCACGCATTCTGCCCTGATGCATGCTGGGGTGTAACAGGTCCGCCAACAATATGCTTCTCCTACACACGGATCGGGGCTATGCGTGCTGTAGCGCACGGATCTGGCCGCGATGCGTGCTGTGACGCACGGGTTTGTCCTGATGATTGTTGTAGCCTACCCCATGGGCAGATGTCGCGTCTGTGGGCTCTACTGACAGGTTTATGCTGACAGTGCTTGGGGGCGTGATCTCCGGCGACAGGTTATTGTCACCAGGTGTGGGATCTGGTGACGGGTCAGCGCCTGAGGCCGTGACAACTACCGACGGTTGTGCGCAAAACCCCGTGGAATCTAACCACAGGTCGACTGGGAGACCGTGAAATCCGCTGACGGCTGTGCGGTCGTGCGGGAACCGAGGCATCCGGGTGGCGAGACCGATGATATTCGCGACCCGACCTGTGTGTGGTGTGGTGAGTGTCACTCATATAAGAATGTGACCGAGCAGTGTAGGTGTCTGCGGTCAATAGGTGTCTGCGGTCTGCGACCCCCACACGTTTGATAACATGCTATAATGTAGTGTCGATCTTACTAAGGGGTGTGTTGGCCATAAGATCAAGCGGCATGGGTGGTAGATACAGCGGATACTCGCGCGCGCGGCCGGGCATGCGGGCGGACCCGCGAGCCGCCTTTAGGATGTTGGCGGTCGCGATAGCGGTGACCATACTCGCGCTTGCCTCGATCGAAGGCCGGCTGGTTTCGGCCGAGGCCCAATACCCCAAGGCGACTGGCTATGTCAACGATTATGCGGGCGTATTGTCCGCCGGGGACAAGTCCAGGCTCGAGGCCCTGAGCGCCGAGATCGAGGAGCGTACCTCCGCCCAGGTCGTAGTGGTTGTCGTGTCCTCTACGCGCCCCGAGACGAGCAAGACGTACGCGGTCAAGCTGTTCGAGAAATGGGGCGTCGGACGGAAGGGCAAAGACAACGGCGTGCTGATCCTGCTGGACATGGAGCAGCGACGCATCGAGGTGGAGACGGGATACGGGCTCGAAGGCGTCCTCACCGACAGCAGGGTAGGCGAAATACTCGACCGGGACGTGGTGCCGCAATTCAAGAACGGCAAATTTGGTGACGGCCTGTACGCGGGCGTGAAGTCGCTATACGGCCTCGTGAGCGCCGCACAGGGTGTCGAGGCCGCACCCGGCGATACACCCGGTGTGCCCGGCGCACCCGGCGATACACCCGGTGTGCCCGGCGCGCCCGGCACCGAGTCCCGCGGCTCGGGTGGATTGGGTTACCCGATTCTTGGAATCGTCCTCGTGTTTGTAGGCGTCATGCTGGTCGCCGGCATGTACGGTAGGATTACGAGGAGGCTCGGTGGATACGGCGCCTTCGGATACTGGCGGCGTTGCCCGAAGTGCAGAGGCCGTCTGCATGTGACCGACAAGATCGTGAGGCGTGGGAGCATGTTGGCCCCGGGGCTGGCGGCCAAAGTCTACACCTGCCCTTCCTGCGGCTTTTGCGAGGAGGAGGAGTACCAGACCAGGCCCCCAGTTATTGGGCCGTTCTTCGGGGGGCCGAAATGGCCGGGCGGAACCGGCGGCGTGAGCGGTTTCGGTGGAGGACGTTCCAGTGGCGGATTTGGTGGGTTCGGCGGCGGTCGCAGTGGTGGAGGGGGCGCCGGTCGCAGCTGGTAGAGGGGGAGGATCCTGGTGAAGAAATCTTTGATAGTCGTCCTGGCGGTCCTGGTGGTAGTGGCTCTAATGGCGGGATCGGTGTCGTCGACTTACAACCGGCTCGTGGCAATGAATGAAGACATAGCCGGCAAGTGGGCCCAGGTGGAGAATCAATTGCAGCGGCGATACGATTTGATACCCAACCTCGTCGCCACCGTCAAGGGTTATGCCGCTCACGAGGAAAAGGTCATATCGGAGATATCTGAGGCGCGGGCGAAACTGGCCGGCGGCGGGTTGACAACAGAGGAGAGAGTAGCCGCCGCGGGGCAGGTGGAGAGCGCCCTTGCGAGGCTTCTGGTCGTTGTGGAGCAGTATCCCAATCTCAAGGCCGACGCCCAGTTCACGAAGATGATGGATGAATTGGCGGGCACGGAGAACCGGCTCACCGTCGAAAGGATGCGTTACAACGAGTCCGTCAAGGAGTACAACCGCACGGTGAAGGGATTCCCAATGATGCTTTTCGCCGGGATGTTCGGCTTCGACGAGAAAGCCTATTTCCAGGTGGGAACGGAGGCCAAGCAGGCGCCGAAGGTCAGTTTCTAGGCGAAATAATCAGGTAGAATCACCAGGTTGAATAGTTTGACATCGCGATATGCGGGTAGTAGTATAAATCAAGCGGCTGTTACGCAGGAGTAATCGAGTAGGCCGGGCGGTCGCGGGCGCGATCGCCGAAAGGCGGCGTCCGAGGAAAGTCCGGGCTCCACAGGGCAAGGCGCTGGGCAACACCCAGCGGGGGCAACCCCAGGGAAAGTGCCACAGAAACAAACCGCCGGCGGGAAGCAAGGGTGTCGCGGGGATCACTCTGCGAGGTGGAGGAACTATCGCTTACAACCCCTGGCTTCCCGTTAATATCGGCAAGGGTGAAAAGGTGGTGTAAGAGACCACCGGCGGCCGGGCGACCGGCCGGCCAGGTAAACCCCGCCTGGAGAAAGACCAAATAGGAGGGGGATGAAGCGGCTCGCTGATCCCTCGGGTAAGGTCGCTGGAGGCGCCGGGTAACCGGCGTCCTAGATAGATGACCGTCCAGGACAGAACCCGGCTTACAGGCCTACTCGTAAACCTCAGGGCGATGCGTCACTGCGCATCGCCCTTTGCTTTGCGCCCCGTCGGAGTGAACCCGCTTCCATCGCGACCCCTTGTTCCGCTCCGCACCTGAGTGACGCCTGACAACACCAGGAC
>JAHDPS010000185.1 GCA_018434225.1 Bacillota bacterium | reverse complement strand
GGGGCTTGCTTCCAATGTTGGGCTCCCCGACGTCGTTTCCATAGAAGGCGAACGTGTGGCGACGTTTGCTTCCAAGTTCCCCAAGGGATTTGTGGATGTGACAAACGAGATAAACCAGCGCGATTTTCTGCCGATAAAGATATCCGAATGCACCGTCAACGGCAAACTGGTGGCGTTTCCATGGGACGCCGCGCCCTGTGGCATATTCTATAGGCAGGACATGTTCGATAAGGCGGGGATTAAGGCCGAGAACATAAAGACGTGGGATGATTTCACAGCGGCGGGGAAGCAAATGACCAAGACGGGCGTTAAGATGCTTCCAGTGGCTGTATCCAGGAACAACATGATGTACAGGATGATAATGAACCAGCTGGGAGCGTTCTACCTCGACCAGGACGGGCGTTCCGCATTCAACAGCGATGCTTCGGTGAAGGCCATGACGTATGTAAAGAAGATGGTGGACGCAAAGATCACGTATGATAACGTCAATTGGGACGGCCTGGTCACCGCTACCAAGGAAGGCAAGATAGCCACCGTACCCACGGCTGTGTGGTGGGCGGGTACTCTTCAGGATGAATGCCCCGAACAGAAGGGCAAATGGCGGGTAATGAGATTCCCGTCAATCGAAGGTGGGGCTACGACGGCGGCGGTCAACGGAGGTTCCGCCCTGTTGGTTCCCGCGGCATCCAAGAACCAGAAGGCGGCTGTGGCGTTCGCGAAGTTCGCGACCTCAGAGGTGGAGCCACTCATAATCGGTTTCTCCAAATATGGGTTGTATCCCTCGTATATCCCGAGCTTCACCGACCCGATATTCGAACAGGGTGTGGAGTATTTCGGAGGACAAAAGATATGGAAGATGTTCTCGGAGATAGGCAAGGAAATACCCGCTATTAACTTCACCGAGAACTTCGCGGAAGCGGATACGATGTCGATCGACGCACAGGCCAGGATACTGGTCAAGGGCCAGGGCGTGAAGGCCACGCTGGATGATCTGCAGAAGAACGCCCTGAACAAGTTCGGCAAGTAATAGACCCGCTGGGGATCGGATAAACGCGATACCTCCTTCTGGGTCTCCAGGGGGAGGTATCGCACGTATGCTTATTACTCGAGGACTACCTAGAAAGCGGGAATCCAAATTGCAGAACCTGATGTCTGTAAGCTATAAACTACTAAAGGGCGTGAACGAGTCGTTCATATTGAGGCTCATCAGGCAGAAAGGCCCGATATCAAGGGCTGACATCGTCAAATACACGAACCTCACTGCGCCCACGGTGACCAATATAACCAACAGGCTTATCGAATCGAGAATGATAATCGAGTACATGGTGGGCGAATCCAGCGGAGGGAGACCGCCCGTACTGCTGAAGATGAATCCGGAGAGCCTCAATATTATCGTAATACACCTGAGCTCCAACAAACTTACTGGTTATATCACCGACGGGGACATAAACGTCATAAACCGGGCGGAACACGGGATAAGGGATCTCAAGAAGGATGAAATACTGGATCTCATGATTTCCGTGATAGACCGTTT
>JAHDPS010000064.1 GCA_018434225.1 Bacillota bacterium | reverse complement strand
GGACCGCCCCCTGGCGGTAGTCCCGTCACCGGGCGGGCTCCACGAATCAGACACTAGCGCGGGCGGAAGGTGTTCCAGGCCTATGATCTTATCGTCACCGATGACGTTGAAGGCCGCTTCAACCGCATTCTCCAGCTCGCGCACATTGCCGGGCCACCGGTATCGCTCGAACACCGACAACGCAGCAGGTGTAATGTCCTTCACTCGCCTGCGGAACAGGGCATTGTACTTGCGTATGAAGCCCTCCACCAGGAGTGGTATATCCCCGCCGCGCTCGCGCAACGGGGGCAAGTGAATATTGATCACCGACACGCGGTAGTACAGGTCAGCCCTGATAACCCCCGTTGCCAGGGCGGACTCCGGATTCATGTTCATGGTCGCGATAATGCGGGGGGATGCCGCCCTCTCGTGGGTGTCCCCGACCCGCCTCACGGAGCCCTCTTCCAGGACCCTCAAGATCTTGGCCTGCAACTGAATGGGCATTGAGTTCAACTCGTCGAGCAGGAGCGTGCCCGCCGAGGCCTGCTCGAATAGTCCCGGCCTATCGACGGCCCCCGTGAAAGCGCCCTTACGCGTTCCAAACAACAACCCCTCGAGCAGGCTCTCAGGCAGCGCCGCGCAGTTCTGCCCGATGAAAGGGCCGGATGATATGTCGCTCTCGTTGTGAATGGCCTGCGCCACAAGCTCCTTGCCTGTACCGGTTTCACCGAATATCAGGACGGGCGAACGACTCCTGGCCGCTTTCTGGGCACTTGCAACCGCCGCCACGAACGCGCTTTCCGCCCCGACTAGATCCGAGAAGCCGAATCGCGTCAGGTTCGCCTTCCGCCACGGTCCTCCCTGCACCCTGGCCTCCCGCCTCACGGGGATCGCCTGGGACGAGATCATGTGTTGCAGGTCCACGATCTCCTCGGAAAGCTGTCGCAGCCTGGTCACATCCTTGGCGATTTCAACCGCTCCAACTATTCGTCCATCGCGCTTGAGCGGGGCAGTGAGGTTAACCGTCGTGATCCTCTGGCCCTTGTAATTGGTGTACGTCTGCATCGTTTCCTCGACGGGCAGGCCGGTCCCCAGCGCCCGCATGAGAGTGCTCGTCTCGGGCAAGAGCGAGGGGAATACGTCGAGCACGTTGCGGCCCATCACCGCTTCGGGCTCCAGTCCCTCTATCCGGCCCATGGCATTGTTGTAGACGATAGTATCGCCGTTCTCGTCCACGGCGTGGACGCCCTCGTCCACCCTGTGCAAGAGGGCTTCTAGTACTTGCCAGGCCAACCGCTCGTCAGACCCCGCCAAGACCCCTCCCGCCTTTCCCCCGGACCCCCGAGTACTTCGCGTGTGATCTTCGCCTATACAGTCGTGTATCCTCTTTGAATCGGCTCCGACGGGACGCGGAATGCGTCCCGTCATCCTCGCGGCGGTTGAACACCATCCGTGTCAATTATGTAAGAATGTAACCGAGCGGAAGACCTTGTGGGGACGAGTCCGATCGGACATAATTTAATGGGGGGATGATGATGGGCGAAGATACGATCGAACGGGTGTCGTTTCGAGTCCCGGACATGATGTGCGACCACTGTAGGATGGCGATATCGAGGGCCTTGAGCGGCGCCCCAGGGGTCCGCGGGACGACCATCGACCTGCGGAACAAGACCGTCACGATCGAGTTCGAGCGCGGGAAGGCGACCGCCGGCGATCTCGAGAGGGCCATCGCGGACGCGGGCTACACGCCGGAGGGCACCTGAGATTGAGTACCGGCGATCATATGAGCAACGAGAAGTCAATCGTCTCAAAGGGCTCTATAGTCTATTCTCGTGTCCCGCTTTTGCCCTGTCTCGCGTTGCTCGATTAGGCCCGCCGCCAGAGCGGTCAGAGGTATCGCGAATACGATGCCTATGCTTCCCGCCAGCGCTCTCAAGACCTCCGAAGCAATAGCGTCCCAGTTGATAATCTCGGCGAATGAAGTCTTGTACGCCATGAAGAGCAGCATGAGATGGAGAGAGCCTCCTGTATACGCAAGTATAAGGGTATTTGACATCGTTGCCATAGTATCCCTGCCGACATTCATTCCCGCCCTGATCAAGTCCCGGATTTTCATTGCCGGGTTATTGCTCTTGATCTCATGCATGGCCGACGCGATAGCCATCCCCACATCCATGGTGGCCCCCATTGCGCCGATGATGATCCCCGAAAACAACAGCCCCCTGAAGTCGAACTGTACGTTCTGTATGTACATGAGCATCTGGGATTCCTCAGTGCCGAATCCGGTCAGCTTCGCCATGGATCCCACGAGTAACGCACTGATACCCGCAACCACCACACCGCCCGTGGTGCCCACGACGGCAGAAAGGGTCTTTTTGTTGAAACCGCTGATAATCAACAGTGTAGTGCAGATCGCGGCGACGCATATGCCGACCGATACCATTATCGGATTCCATCCCCTGAGGATCGCTGGAAGGAGTATCTTCAATACGGCGAGCACAGTAAGGCCCAACGATACAATCGCTTTCAAACCCGCAATCCCGCCGACGAGCACAAGCATTACGGCGAACCCAACGGCCAGGTAAGCCAAATACCTGTCCCTGGCGATCTCCGCCACGTAGGCGCTTCTTATGCTGCCGTCCTTGTTTTCCTCCAGGCTAAGAAGAACTTCATCGCCCTTGCCCAAGCGAACGGACTTGTATTTGTCATTGAGGTAGAAATTCAATTAGAAGGGGGTCCCCTCTCCTTCATCCCCTTCCGCGGGGGCATCGCGCCCCTCGGGCGATTCTCCGGCATTGATCTCATCCTTCGACCCCGGGGTTTGAGACGCTTTCTCGCCGAAACATAACGATGGCAAAGAAAACGAGACCAGAAGGAGAGTTGCCAGTATGAGCACAGGTACCAGTATCTTTGCCTGTCTCACATGCCCGACCTCCGCATCACTTAGTTTACGCTATCTCCGCTAACATCTGGGTCAAGAGATATCATGGGGACACCACTAAGTCAATCGCATACGGATCTTGGGCAACTTTTGCAGCATGTGGGATTGGCGGATGATCTCGCTTGATGGGATGACAAAGTTCGCGTACGCCTACCGTGTGCAACTCGCCGCAGTGTCGCCTTGTGCCTTGATGGGTGCGACAACGGCAATGAGAGCGGGCGCTAGAAGCACCACCGCCGAGATGCTCAGGGCGGTCTCTAGGCTGTACACGTCGGCGAGGTAGCCGCTGACCGCGACCAGTAGGCCGCCGATGGCCTCGGCTGTTCCAGTCAACCCCGCGGCGGTCGCAACCGCTTCGGGACAGACCTCCTGCGCCATGACCAGAAGCACCGGTTGGCACAGGTTCAAGAACGCGCTCGACAAAGCGAGGGACAGCCACAGTATC
>JAHDPS010000238.1 GCA_018434225.1 Bacillota bacterium | reverse complement strand
GCGGGTTCGGGGGAGACCATCCTTTGCGAGATTGACGGTTCGTCGAGCGAGCGGGTATGCCGCGTCGCAGGCGCGCTCAACCGGGCCGGTCTGGCGACATCGATCGGAGCGAACGTCCACGCGGTCGTATGGGGCAAAGTGCTCATCAACGCCGCCATCAACCCCATGACGGCGCTGCTCGGGGTGCGTAACGGACAATTGCTTCGTATTCCCTCCGCGCTCGAGGTGATGAAGAGCGCGATCGATGAGATCGTGGAGGTCGCCCGGGTCCGCGGCATCGCCCTGCCTTACGATGACCCCTGGGAGAAGGTGCTGGACGTAGCGCGGCTGACGGGCGATAACCGGTCATCCATGTTGCAGGATGTGGAGGCGGGGCGCCGTACGGAGATCGGCGCCATCAACGGCGCGGTGGCCAAAGAGGCGGCCGACCGAGGGGTACCCGCGCCGGTCAATCTCACGCTGACCAGGCTGATCAAGGCGATTGAGGCGCGCGCCGGCCCGCGGGGATGACCGCGCGCGGGGCCCGGAGAAGGAATTCGGCGACGTGAGATTGAATTTCGACCCTTTAGGCATATCAGTATATGCAGTATCTGGGGGGAAAAGGTCGTCGAGGCAACTATTGACAGAGGGGGAGCAGGAGAGGATGCGGAAGACTAAGTGGTTTGTGTCCGCGATAGCGACATTGGTAGTGGCGGTGATTATCGCCGGTTGCGGCCAACCGGCAAAGCCCGCTGAGCCGGCGAAGCCAGCCGAGCCCGCGAAACCGGCGGAGACCGGGGACATCAAGATCGGCCTCGTGGTACCAATGACCGGTGACGTGGCGACATTCGGCACAAGCATGAAGCAGGGTGCGGACATGGCGGTCAAGCAGGTCAACGACAAGGGCGGAGTGCTTGGCAAGAAACTGGTCCTGAGAGTGGAGGACGACAAGAACCAGCCCACCGAGACTGCGGCTGCGGTCCAGAAGATGATCAGCCAGGACAAGGTGGCCGTGATCATAGGCTCGGCAGCCTCCAAGTGCACGCTCGCCGGCGCGCCAATCGCGAACTCGAACAAGATCCCGATGGTGACGCCCACCTCCACCAACGAGAAAGTGACTCAGATCGGCGAGTATGCTTTCAGGGTCTGCTTCATAGACCCGTTCCAGGGCGACGTCATGGCGAAGTTCGCGGTGGATAACCTCAAGAAGAAGACGGCGGCCTGCCTGTTTGACGTATCCAACGACTACACCAAGGGCCTTGCCGAGGCGTTCAAGGCCAGCTTCGAGAAGATGGGGGGCAAGGTCGTCGAGTACCAGACGTACAACGTCGGCGACCAGGACTTCAAGCCGCAGCTCACCAAGATCAAGTCGAAGGACCCCGAGGTCCTGTTCCTGCCCGATTACTACAATACTGTCGGCCTGATCGCGAAGCAGGCCAGGGAGATAGGCATCAAGTCCGTGTTCCTCGGAGGGGACGGCTGGGATAGCGCCGAGCTGACGAAGATCGGCGACAAAGCCATCGAGGGCGGATTCTTCTCGAACCACTACTCGCCGGACGCCAAGAACCCTGAATCAGTGGCGTTCCGCGAAGAGTACGAAAAGACATACAAGGGCACCCCCGATTCCTTTGCCGCCCTCGCGTACGACGCGATCATGATAACCGTCGACGCGATCGGCAGGGCCGGCAAGACGGACGGTGCCGCGATCAAGGACGCCCTGTCGCAGACCAAGAACTTCAAGGCGGTCTCGGGCAATATCACGATAGATCCGGCCACCCGGAATCCGATCAAGAGCGCGGTTGTGCTCAAAGTGATGGATGGCAAGTTCGCGTTCGAGGCTCTTGTAAATCCGTAGAACGGAGCCGGACGACCTGGCCCCCCGGATACTAAACGATGACTGCGGTCCGGATGACCGCAGTCATTTCTCTCCATTGCTTCATTCCACGGGAGGCGCCACGGGAGGCGGCGCCTGATCCTTGCGGCGGAAGAGCGATAACAGGTTGGATCCGTATGAGTAGCGTTTGAGCATGGCCAGGTCTCCGAACTCGCTCCCGATATCCTCCTTCTCATGGTGTTGCACGAAACACATCCCGTTTGGCTCCAGCAATCCGAGGGCGGCAATCCTTTCCATCGTCCTCGGACCGAGACCCCGGAAATACGGCGGAGCGACCATGATGATATCGTATTGCTCTCCCTGACCCGCCAGGCGTTCGACGGCCTTCAGCACGTCGGCGTGTACTAAGGTGGAGCGGCCCTCGAACCCGCAAGTCCGGAGGTTGTGCTTTATCACCGCGATGGCTTCCACGCTGATCTCCACCAGGGTCGCGGTCGAGGCTCCGCGGCTCAGGGCCTCAATCGCGTACGCTCCGGTGCCGGCGAACAGATCCAGGAACCTGCTACGTGGAACCAGTGATTGCGCTATGTTGAACGCAGCCGCTCTCACCTGGGCGAGCGCGGGCCTCGTCCGTTCCCCAGCAACGCTCTTCAGCCTGCGCCCCTTCTCCGATCCAGCGATGACTCTGAGCAACCTCTCTATTCTACCTCCCAACCGGCACGATCCGGCGCGGACCCGCCGCAGTACGTCTACGAGGAGTACTGTTTGGCCTCTTCCACCCCGCGGAGCACCCTGAGCGCGCCGGCCGCAAGCGCCTTCATTTCGTCGGATCCGGGGAACACCATCAACGGGGCGATCCACTCGACCTTTTCCTTGATCCAGCCGACGAACATATCTGAATGGGCAAGGCCCCCGCCTAGCACGATGGCATCGACCTTGCCGTCGAGAACCACGGCCATCTGGCCGATCCATTTCGCCACCTGGTATGCCATAGCGTGAAAGATCAGTTCGGCATGCCTGTCGCCGGCCACGATACGCTTATGCACTTCGAGACCGTTGTTGGTCCCGAGATGGGCCACCAGGCCGCCCTTCCCCATCATCTTGCGTTGCATTTCCCTTTGCGTATACTTGCCTGAATAACACATGTTGATGAGGGCCATCGCCGGCAGGTCCCCCGCCCTTTCCGGAGTGAGGGCGCCAGACGACGAGGCGTCGTTGCCGTCGATCATTCTACCCTTCTTATGAGCGGTTATTGAGAAACCACCGCCTAGGTGGACCACGACCAGATTAAGGTCGTCGTACTTCCTGCGGAGGTTGTCGGCTGCGCGCCGGGCCACCGCCTTCAGGTTGAGGGCGTGGAGCAGGGAGTCCCTCGGGAGTTCCGGCAGCCCGCTGATGCGCGACACATCATCGAACTCATCCACGCAGGGCGGGTCCACTATGAACGCGGGTGCCGGAACCTGCCTGGCGATTTCCATGGCTATGGGAGCCCCCAGGTTGCACGCGTGTTCCCGCCTTGCGTTATGCAGGCAGTCGTCCACCATCTGATCGTTCACTGCGTACGTGCCGCCCACCATCGGTTTGAGGAGCCCGCCCCTGCCGACCACGGCCTTCAGATTCTTGAGGCTGTAACCGCTATGTTCCAGGGCGCTCAGGATTAGGTTCTTGCGATACTCATACTGGCTCGACACACTGCTGAACGCCGCGAGATCCTCCACGCCGTGCTGTACCGATTCTTCGAAAACGCAATTATCGCCGTCATACAACGCGATCTTGGTCGAAGTTGAACCCGGATTGAGGGCCAGAACCAACAGTTCTCCCCCTGCCATTGCGATGCCTCCTCATGGAGCTAAACATAGCTTCACAGAGCGGTGGTTCCTCAGCCTGGACAACATCACTCCCTGCAACCATAATGTCATTGTGGGACGAATTGGTATGTTCGATATCCGGGGAGCGGACTCCTCCATCTTCCCGCCGTCCACCTACCCGACGTTCACCTTCCCGACGTTCACCTTCCCGACGTTCACCTTCCTGCTGTTCACTGTGGGTGAAGGTGTTGCTACCGGAGCGCCGAATAATCTGCGTACTGGCATCATACCAGCCCACGCTCGTGAATGGGGCGTCCGAGGAGGGGTATACCGTGAGGGGAGACCGCCTGCTTCTTTCGCTCAAGTGCAGGGAGATAGCGGTGGCGGCCGTAATGACGGCTCTGACGGTGGTCGCGGCCACCTTGCTGAGGGTACCCGCGTTCGGCGCGAGGTTGTACTTTCATTTTGGCGAGGCCGTCCTGTGCACAGCCGCTCTGATCGGCGGCAGGCGCCTGGGGGCTGCGGTAGGCGGCGTGGGGTCGTTTCTTGCGGATATTGTGTTGGGGCTGATGGTTTGGGCGCCCGTGAGTCTCGTCGTTCACGGGCTGGAAGGATACATAATTGGACGCGCCTCCGATGGTCGCGGGGGAGCGAAGGACTTTAAGGCATTGCTCCAGGGCGTGGCGCTAATGGTCGCCGGGTACGCGGCGGCGGCGTGGGCAATTTATGGGAAAGCGGCGGTTCCCGTGGAGATCGCCGGGGACGTCGTCCAGGGCGGGGTCGGTATTGTGACTGCATGGTTCGTGTCGTCGGCGATCAGACGAGCTTATCCCGCGCTCATTCCCAGGGGGTGGATAGATGGTTGATTCCGGGAGACTTGCGGCCGTTGGGGCGGCGTGCGAACGCAGGCTCAGTATAGGCAAATTGCCCGTTAACCTGCTCGAGAAGGTCGTGTCTCGATACAGGGGAAGGATTAGAAGCGAGGTGGTGCTGCACCCGGCGGTGGGAGAGGATTCCTGCGCGGTGGACCCGTCCGATATGCTGGTGGTGATGTCGACCGACCCAATCACGGGGGCCGACGAGGGGATAGGCAGGCTGTCGGTGCACATCTCGTGCAACGACGTTGCGGCCAACGGCGCCGAGCCGCTGGGAGTCCTGGTGACAATGCTGTTCCCGCCGGGGTCCTCCGAAGGCGAACTCGAGCGCGTGATGGGCGGCATTGAGTCCGCCGCGCGCGAGGTCGGAATCGAGATACTCGGCGGCCATACGGAGGTCACCGAGGCCGTGACGCAGGTGCTCCTGTCCACTACGGCGATAGGATTGGCCCCTCGCGACAGGCTGGTGACGAAGTCCGGCGCGTCGGCCGGGGACGTGTTGGTCATGACCAAGGCCGCCGGCCTCGAGGCCACAGCGATCCTGGCGACGGATTTCGAGGACGTCCTGGTTCCCGAGATCGGGGCCGCGGCCGTGGATAGGGCAAAATCCTTCACGGATGAGATAAGCGTGGTGCGCGAGGGCCTGATAGCGGCGGCGAACGGAGCCACCGCGATGCACGACGCCACCGAGGGAGGCATCCTCGGGGCAGTGTACGAAATGGCTGAAGCCGCGGGGAAATGTGGGGGTCAACCGCTCGGATTCGCGCTCGAGATGGAGAGCGTCCCGGTGAGACCTGAGACCGCGTCGATTTGCCGGTTGGCGGGAGTGGACCCGCTTAGAGTGGTATCGAGCGGTTCGATGCTCATCTCGTGCAGACCAGTGGCCGCTTCGGGTATTGTGGAGGCCCTGCGCCTTGCCTCAATTGAGGCGCGGATAATCGGCGAATTCACTCGCGACGCACGCGTTCTGGTGGCCGGTGACGTAACGACCGCCGTGGAACCGCCCGGTCCGGACCACCTGTGGGCGGCCAGGCGGAACCTGCGGAGCCGGCGCGGGTGAAGCGATGTGAGCGAGGTCGCGCGCGGGGGGGCCCGCGGCGTGTGGTTGCATGGGTGACAAGCCCCGCGCGCATGGTATGATGTATCCGAATAGCCGAGGAGAGGGGTGTCACTTTGAAGGAAAAGGTCGAACAGGCCCTATCGAAGGTAAGGCCCAGTTTACAGGCCGACGGTGGAGACGTCGAGCTCGTGGATGTCGCCGACGGCGTGGTGAAGGTGAAACTTAGGGGCGCTTGCGGTGGTTGCCCCATGGCCCAGATGACCTTGAAGAACGCGATCGAGCGCGTGATCAAGGCGGAAGTGCCTGGAGTGACGAGGGTCGAGGCGGTTTAGCCCACCACCAGGCGCGTCGCGGTCCGAGTAGGATTTCGCCGGATACCGGCGAATAGGTATCCGGCGATTTGTTGTGCTCCATTGTCGCCGGAGAGCGTGGTTTTGTGACGGAAAGGAGGGTTATATCGTGGCGTTTAAGATCAGTGATGAGTGTGCCGCCTGTGGCGCGTGCCAGGCGGAGTGCCCCAACGGAGCGATAGCCGAGGGAGACAAGTACAGCATTGACCCGGAGAAGTGCACCGATTGCGGAACCTGCGCCGATGTCTGCCCGGTTGGTGCGATCAGTGGAGAGAAGAAGTAGTATGTATGCAGCGGAGTCCTCAGCCGTCCCGGTTGGGGACTCCGATCGTTTATGCGCGGAGGAGTGAAATCGTGGAGTTATTGGAGAGAACGCTGGGTAGCATCGGCGTCCCGGACGCCGCTTCCGCCCTGGCTTGCCGGAGAAGGCTCGACTCGCTGACGAAGCCCCAGGGAAGCCTGGGGATGCTCGAGGAGATCGCCGTCAAGTTCGCGGGGATCACCGGAAAAGTCCCGCCGGATGTGCGCGATAAGGCGGTACTGGTTATGGCCGGCGACCACGGGGTCACGGCGGAGGGGGTCAGCGCCTTCCCGTCCGAGGTCACGGTTCAGATGGCTCTCAACTTCCTCAGGGAAGGGGCCGCCATTAACGTGCTGGCTCGGCACGCCGGCGCGAGGGTGGTCGTGACGGATGTGGGGATGGCGGGGGACCTTGATCACCCCGGTCTCAGGATAGACAAGGTCAGAAATGGCACCTCCAACATGAGCGTCGGCCCGGCGATGACGGGGGAAGAGGCGATCGCCTGTATCGAGGCAGGGATAAGGGCGGCCCGCGACGAGATCGCCAGGGGGACGCGCCTAATCGGCACGGGCGACATGGGGATAGGCAATACCAGCGCCAGCACGGCGATACTTGCCGCGGCCGGGGGGATGCCCGTGAGCAGCGTGACCGGGAGGGGTACGGGGCTGGACGATGCTGGAGTGAGGAAGAAGATAGATGTTATCGAGCGGGCCCTCCTCGTCAACCGCCCCGATCCGTCGGACCCCCTGGATATACTGGCCAAGGTGGGAGGCTTCGAGATCGGCGCCATCGCGGGTTCTATCCTGGGCGCCGCCGCGGCGAGGGTGCCGGTGGTCGTGGACGGATTCATATCGACCGCCGGAGCGCTGATAGCGTCCAGATTGTGCCCCCGGGTCCTGGATTTCATGATCGCTTCGCACCTGTCCGAGGAGCCGGGCCATCGCGCGGCGCTCGACCTGATGGGGCTCGAACCGATCCTGCGCATGAAGATGAGGCTAGGCGAGGGCACCGGAGCCGCGCTTTCGTTCCATCTCATCGATGCGTCTATCAGGATTCTCACGGAGATGGCCACTTTCGAGGACGCGGGGGTGTCGGGCCGGTCCTCGTAAGCCTGGCGAATCATACGGATGACCCGCGCCGCTCGCCGCGTTGCCCTGGACCGCCCGCGCGGATTATAATTCAATGGGTGATTGCTATTGAAAGGCAGACGCGGTGCGACGATACTCATCCTGTTCGTTGCCCTCCTATTGTCCGTACTATTGTCTTTGTGCACTGGAGCGGTGGGGATCACGCCGGCTGAGGTCGTGACCGCGCTCGTTCGTGGCGGAGATTCGTCACCCGTCGCCGGCATAATCCTGGACATCCGCCTGCCGCGAGTGCTCCTCGCGGCCATCACAGGCTCGAGCCTCGCCGTTTCGGGCGCGATCCTCCAGGGGGTGTTCATGAATCCCCTCGCCGATCCCTACGTGATCGGCGTTTCGTCGGGCGCCTCACTCGGCGCGGTGCTGGCGATCATTCTTCACCCCCCCGTGGCCGTCGCGGGGCTGGGCGCCCTGCCCCTGTTCTCAATGGCGGGGGCGTTCCTCACGATTCTGGTGGTTCAACGCTTGTCCTCGGTCGAGGGGAGGGCGTCGGTAATGAGCCTCCTTCTGGCCGGAGTCGCCGCGAGCGCTTTCCTGACGGCCGTCATTTCGGCCGTGACCTACCTGTTCGGCAACAGGGTGCACCAGGTGTGGCTCTGGATGATCGGCGGGTTCTCCCACGCGAGATGGGAACTCGTGATGATGGCCCTTCCTTATTCGATCGCGGGCATGGCCTGCTCGATGGCCTTCGCAAGGGATCTTAACGCGCTGACTCTGGGAGAGGACACGGCGGCCCATCTCGGCATAAACGTGCCGCTCGCCAGGAACGTCCTGGTGTGGACGGCCGCGTTGCTTACAGGGTCGGCTGTTTCGTCGTCCGGCATGATCGGTTTCGTCGGGATGGTCACCCCGCACGTATGCCGCATAGTGAGCCCGGATCATCGGTTTCTCATCCCATCGTCGGCGCTGGCGGGGGCGGTCGCGACGGTGCTAGCGGACGCCGTATGCAGGTCGGTGATGCCTCCCCAGGAGATTCCAGTGGGGATCATAACGGCCCTGGTCGGCGGACCCTTCTTCGTCTATCTGTCGAGGTGTGCCCAGCGTGCCGGTAGGTCGGGCCCTGGAGGCGTTATGGGTTGATAAGGATAGCGGTGAACGGGATAAGCTGCGCATACGGGTGCTTTCCCGCTCTGGACGGCGTGACCTTCGAGATAGCGCGAGGGGATTTCACGGGGATCATCGGGCCGAACGGTTCGGGGAAGTCGACGCTGCTCAGGGCCATGAGCCGGGTATTGAAACCGTCCCGGGGCGCCGTGTTGCTGGATGGCAGGGACGTTTACGCCCAGGACCCGAGGAGCGTCGCGAGACGCCTGGCTGTCGTCGAGAACGACGGCCGCAGCGAATTCGGCTTCACGGTCCTCGATCTGGCTCTCATGGGACGACTGCCCCATCTGGGCAGGTTTCAGCGGGAATCCGCCGCCGACGTAGAGATGGCGCGCGCGTGTCTTGAATCCACCGGTATCCTGCACCTTGAAGGGAGAAAGATCACGGAGATCAGCGCGGGAGAGCGGCAGAGGGCCCTGATAGCGAGGGCGCTTGTCCAGGAGCCCGAGATCCTTCTGATGGACGAGCCCACTTCTTTTCTGGATATCAGTTACCAGATTGATGTAATGGACCTCGTATCCAGGCTGAGCAGGGAGAAAGGGTTGTCGGTCGTCGTCGTGCTCCACGACCTCAATCTCGCGTCCCAATACTGCGGCTCCATCATCCTCATGAAGGATGGCAGGGTGCTCGCCAGCGGCGCCCCCGGGGATGTCCTTAATCAGGCCAACATCAGGGAGGCGTACGGGAGCGAGGTAATGGTGGTGCGCCATCCGGTTCACGGTCGGCCCCACGTGATTGTGCTGCCCAAGCCGGACCCGGCGGCGCGACCGCGCCCCGTCGAGAGGGGAAGGATCCACGTGATAGGCGGCGGGGCGATGGCGACGCGGCTGATGGGGATGCTCTCCGCCAGGGGGTTTTCGCTTTCGGCGGGCGCCCTGAACGTGGGGGACGGCGACTGGAGCGAGGCCCGCAGGCTAGGTGCGACTGTGGTTGAGGTGCCGCCGTTTTCCCCAATCACCGAGTCGGACATGAAAGGGAACGTCGAGGCCATGGTGGGTTCGCTGGCGGTTGTCCTCGCGAATATCCCGTTCGGCCCCGGCAATCTAAGGAACCTCGAGGCGGCCGCAGAGGCGGCCGCGATGGGCATGCCTCTAATCATCGTAGAGGGGGATGGGGTGGCCTGCCGGGACTACACGGGGGGCAAGGCGGCCGCGTCCCTTCAAAGGCTGGCATCTGCTCAGGGCGACGGAATCCGCGTGACCCGTTGTCCGGATGACGAGGCGGCTGTCCTGGCCGTGGAGGATCTAGAGAGAGAACGCGGCGCGGTCGTAAGCGGGGAGGGCGGGGATTGAACGAGTCGGACGGTAGGATAGTGCTCGTCACGGGGGGCGCGAGGAGCGGGAAGAGCATCTTAGCCGAGCGCATGGCGTCCGCGAGGGGCTCGGATGTCCTATACGTGGCCACTGCGGTGCCACGCGACCCCGAGATGGCCAGGAGAATAGAGTCGCACAGGAACGCCAGGCCGTCCGCCTGGCGCGTGATGGAATCCCCTGAAGATCCCGGGGAAACGCTGAGGGCCGCGGGCGAGGCGACTCCACCCCCCTGCGCCGTCATAGTAGATTGCCTTACCGTTCTCGCGTCCAACATTCTACTGAAGGACCTGTGGCTCACGGAAGACAACAGGGAAATGGACGATGCCCTGGTCGCGCTCATCGAGAAGCGGGGAGAAGAATACATGGCCGTGGTTCGCCGGATGCTCGAGGAGGCGAGGAGCGGCGGCCTTCACACCCTCGTGGTCACGAATGAAGTGGGCCTCGGCCTGGTCCCGGAATACCCCGCCGCCCGTGTGTACCGCGATGTGGTGGGGCGCGTGAACCAGGTTGTGGCCGCGGAGGCGGACGAGGTCTGGTTCGCCTGTTCCGGCATCCCATTGAGGCTGAAGCCGGGTCCGGTCATTTCCGGCTGGCCCGCTAGGGAGGCGGGTTCTTGAGACAGGGTTTGCGCTGGGTCCCATACGATTTTTTTCTCGCGGTGAGGTTCCTCACGCGGATCCCCGCGCCCTTCGGGCCGTGCGCCGCGGTTCAGCGCGCCGCTGAGGGCCCCGCTGAGGGCGTCGCGACTCAGGACATTGCGGCAGAACGCCTTGCTGGCGCTACCAGGTTCTTCCCGGTGGTGGGCGGGATCATCGGCCTCGCCACGGCCGGATCGAGTATCGTTTTCAACCTCGTGCTTCCTCCTCTTCCGGCCGCGGCCCTGACGCTCGCGGTATGGATATACGTCACGGGCGCGATGCATCTCGACGGCCTGATGGACTCGGCCGACGGGCTCCTCAGCCACCGCGGCAGGGAGAGGGCGCTCGAGATCATGAAGGATAGCGGGACGGGCCCCATGGGGGTGGTGGCGGGCATTTCCGTGCTACTCGTGAAGTTCGCGGCCATCGCTTCCCTGGGGGGAGCGGGAGCCGTGGCCGGCCTCGCGGTCGCGCCGATAGTGGGGAGAACGAGCATGGTGTTTTGCCTGGCGCTGTTCCCGTACGCGAGGAAGGACGGCATGGGGGCGTTCTCGAGCAGGCTAAGCGGCTCCGCGATCCTTGCGCCTGCGATTTTCGGGATGCTCCTGACGGTTGCGGCGGGCGGCCCCGCGGGCGCGGCCACGCTTGCGATCACCGTTGCCGCCGCGTGCGTCGCATCGTCCAGGGTGAGCGGGTTCCTCGGCGGCCTGACGGGCGACGTATACGGCGCCATCTGCGAGATATCCGAGGCGGCGGCCCTCGTATTATGGCTGGCCCTGCGGGACACCCTGGGGGGCGCCTCGTGGATGTGAGAGTGGCGCTGGTGAGGCACGGCGAAACGGACTGGAACGCGAATGCCCGCTACCAGGGCCAACGGGACACCCCGCTCAACGACAACGGTTTGCGTCAGGCGCGCGCGCTGGGCGGCCACATGGCTTGCTG
>JAHDPS010000074.1 GCA_018434225.1 Bacillota bacterium | reverse complement strand
GTTTGCCGGACACGGCCCTCCTTGAAGTGGGCTGGAGAGACGATGTGATTTGCGCTCTTGAGCGCGGGGTAGCGGCGGATCCGGTCTTCTTTCTCGAGGACATCAGGATGAGGATCCTCGGAGCCGAGCGGAAGAGCGATGTCTATTCGGTTCGCAAAGCGGCGTTGAGCACGATCTCTCCGGTGGTCGTCAAACACCCGGTGAAAGACAGGCTCCTGTCGGCCAATGAAGGGGGATGCTACGCCGAAGCGATTGTCCGAAACCTTCACGCTAAGTACGAGGCCCGAACGGGGAGATCTCCCGAGACATCCGTCTCCGTGCGTCCAGTGCGCGTTCGGGAGCGGCTGGTGAAGTGGGGTAACGTCGCGCTCCTGGCTGCGGCGGGCGAATTCGTTCTGGAGGGGAACCCGGATCTAATCCAGACCGCGTACCAAATGGGGATAGGCCAGAAGAACGGCCTCGGCTTCGGAATGCTCAGCGTGGCCTGAGCGACTTCCTGTCCGCGAACCTCCTGTGGTTGCGAGATCCCGGGAGGTTCGCGCCGGCGCGGACTCCCCGCGTAGGGCCGGGGATTGTGCGAAGATAAGGGATTCGGCAACCAGGATATTCCATGCAACAGGGAGGTTCGCGGAAACCCATAGAACAAGCCCTGCTAAACGGCACAACGAAACCGGGTGAGTAACAATGATGTCGTCCCAGAGGTTGGGATTAAAACGACAAGGACACCGGCCACAAGCACTCGGGGGCCGTAACAATGATGTCGTCCCAGAGGTTGGGATTAAAACGTGCCCGTCGAGGAGATGGAGGCGCGCTTCTCACGTAACAATGATGTCGTCCCAGAGGTTGGGATTAAAACCGCAACAGGGCCTCATCACTACGCCTTCTTTCCGGTAACAATGATCTCGTCCCAGTAGTTGGGATTAAAAAGGGAACACCAGGTCCAGGTCGTGCCACTTCTTCCGTAACAATGATCTCATCCCAGTAGTTGGGATTAAAACTAATGTCCACAACAGCCTGCCCTCGGGAACATGGTAACAATGATCTTGTCCCAGTAGTTGGGATTAAAACAGGACAAGGTATCGGGTGCGCGGCCCACGCCTGTAACAACGATGTCATCCCAGGAGTTGGGATTGGAAAGGCAGGTAACGCTGTTCAATCCGGTATTTTGTGGAATGAAAAAGGAGGTGATCTAGTGAACTGTCCCGTTTGCAAGAGCCCGTTGAGCGAGGAACCCACCGCATACAAGTGCACACAATGCGGATTTCGAGCGTGGAGGGCGGTTGCTGGGAACATGATTCCCGAAGAGGATATGCAGACCCTCCTCGAGACAGGGCGCACCGGGATCATCGACGGGTTCTATACGCGGAAAGGGAACCGGTACTTCAGTGCCGCCCTCGAAGTCAAGGATGGACGGGTTTCATTTCTGTTTCCGCCAAAAGACGGGGAATCAAAGCGGCGGGAGGACCGTCGCGAGCCCGATTCCGTTCAGAACCGGATGAGGGTCGAATCGGCTCAGTCTGGGACGGTCTTCGTGAGTATTTCTGGGATTCTCGGTAAGAGATTCATGATAGACTTCGGCCTGGTTCCCGCGCGCCTTGCCGAGTGCTACGGGGTAATCACGGGCCTCCGGCTGCTCCTCCATGAGGTGAGTGCCCGGCAGAGGCCGGAGCTTGTGGTAAGCGCGAACAACCGTGAGTTCGCCGAGTACGCCCTGCGGGAACACACCCCGAAAAGGGCCGAAGTCCGGATCGCCATCGAGCAGATGTGGTCTCTGTTGGACAAGTGGGGCCCCTGGAAGGTAATGCACGAACAGAGAAGGAGGGCGTCCCTGAAGGGGGGCGTGTCTGTCGGCAAGTTTCCCTGGGGCATCTTTCCCTGGCTTGAGGCGGACGTTTCGGACTACAACGGCAAGGTGATCGTGGAGTTGCCCGATTGCCTGGCGGCCAGAGCGCAGTTTGCCGCGTCGCTGCGCACGGCTAGATTCAACGGCCAGGCGTTCCTGCTTCCAGCCGCGGCGAAGCCGGTAGTCCATGCCTGGGTTCGTTCGGTCCGAGGGGAAAGGGGTGAGGCGAAGAAGGACGCGGCTGACGCCCGGCCTTCGTAGGTAAAATGAGATAACGAGATTTTCTGTGGGCCACCTGGAATCCAGGTGGCCTTGAGTATCGTTTGTGGGAGGCGGAGTCGCCTCCGGAAAGGGAGATGAACGAAATGGCAAAGTGTCTTCTAGTTGTAAACGCGGATGAGAATGGCCTGCGGGGGAGGACGGCCTTCCTCGCGGAGCGATTGGAACAGCTTGTCGCGGACGGGGAGTTCGACCTCGTGATTGCGGGGAGGACGATCTCGAAGCCCGGCGGACCCATTCAGCTACTTCTGGGTTCCGAGCCGGAGGATAGCGGGAATATCCTGCCGGCTGTGAAGGCAGCCTCGCAACACGTCCTTTCGACTGGCAGCTACTCGAAGGTGAACGACAGGCTCGTCAAGATCCTGCGCGATGCGGATGTGGGAGAGGTGTTCATCGCGGGGGTCGATACCGAAAAGCACGTCCTGCTGACCGCGGTGGACCTTTTCGAGAAAGGTTTCTCCCCGAAGGTCCTCGCCCATTACTGCGTGTCCAGCGCGGGTCCCCAGATACACAGGTTCGCCCTGATCGTCCTCAGCAGACTAATTGGCCACGAGGGCATTCTCAGGAGGGCGTATCCGCCGGACAAAGCGGAGAGCGTCGAAGACTCGGCGGCATAGGCTGGAGAGTGTGCGTGGGGTTCTCCGCGTGGCGGGGGGCCCCACGGCTGTTTCTTGGGGACGCGATTCGCGCCGTCCCCGGTGTCCGAATCGCTACATTTCTAAGGAGGAGATAGACCCAT
>JAHDPS010000209.1 GCA_018434225.1 Bacillota bacterium | reverse complement strand
TGAGGTCGAGGCCGTCTCCGGTGGTGACTGTGATTCCGGACAACAGGGGGAACCTGGGGCTCGGAATGAAACGGATCAAGACCCAGGTGGAAAAGGCCATCGGAGTAGATATTCTATTCAGGGAAGAGGGAAGCGACCGATGACGGAAGGAAGGATCGTCAAGATATCCGGCCCCCTGGTCATCGCGGAAGGGATGGCCGGCTCGAAGATGTACGACGTGGTCCGGGTCGGCCAGAAGAGGCTCATCGGCGAGATCATAGAGCTCCGTGGCGACAGGGCGTCGATTCAGGTTTACGAAGAGACATCGGGATTGGGGCCGGGCGAGCCGGTGGTGAGCACTGGCTGGCCGCTGAGCGTCGAGCTCGGGCCGGGCCTGGTGACATCCATTTTCGACGGCATACAGAGGCCATTGAACGTCCTCAAGGACGAGAGCGGGGACTTCATCGCCAGGGGCATAGATGTCCCCGGCCTGGATCACTCGAAGAAGTGGGATTTTGTGCCCAGGGTCAAGGTGGGAGACAGCGTCGCCCCCGGCGATATCCTGGGCACCGTCCGGGAGAGCGAAATCATAGAGCATCGCGTGATGGTCCCGCCCGGGGTCGCGCCGGGCGCGGTCCTCGAGATAAAGGCGGGACCCGCCACAGTGGATGATGTCATAGCTACGATAGACGCGGGCGGCGCCAAGGCGACTGTGACGATGCTGCAGCGATGGCCCGTTCGCCGCGGCCGCCCATACAGGGAGAAGCTCTCACCCGAGGCCCCGATGATCACCGGGCAGAGGGTGGTTGACACCTTCTTCCCGATCGCCAAGGGCGGGACCGCGTGTGTTCCCGGCCCCTTCGGCAGCGGCAAGACGGTGATTCAACATCAGCTCGCTAAGTGGTCGGACGCTGAGATCATCGTGTTTATCGGGTGCGGCGAGCGCGGCAACGAGATGACCGACGTTCTGCTGGAGTTCCCCGAGTTGACAGACCCGACCACCGGCAAGCCGCTCATGGAGCGCACGGTGCTCGTGGCCAACACCTCGAACATGCCTGTGGCGGCGCGCGAGGCCTCGATATACACGGGGATCACGTTGGCCGAGTATTACCGCGACATGGGATACACGGTGGCGCTCATGGCCGACTCCACGTCCCGGTGGGCGGAGGCCCTGCGCGAGATATCCGGGCGGCTCGAGGAGATGCCCGGCGAGGAAGGATACCCGGCCTACCTGGGTTCCCGCGCCGCTGAGTTCTACGAGAGGGCGGGGCGCGTGGTCTGCCTCGGGAGCGATGGCAGAGAGGGCGCTCTCTCCGCGATCGGCGCAGTTTCGCCCCCCGGCGGAGACCTGTCGGAGCCTGTCACCCAGGCGACCCTCCGCATAGTGAAGGTGTTCTGGGGGTTGGACGATAGGCTGGCGGCCCGGAAGCACTTCCCGGCGATCAACTGGCTCACGAGTTATTCGCTTTACGCCGAGAGGCTAGGCGATTACCTGGCGGAGCAAGTGGGGCGCGACTTCGCCGAGCTCAGGGAATCCGCAATGAGCATCCTTCAGCAGGAGGCGGAGCTCCAGGAGATCGTGAGGCTGGTCGGCATAGACGCGCTCTCGGCTCGCCAGAGACTGGTGCTGGAGACGGCCAAGTCGCTGAGAGAAGACTTCCTGTACCAGAGCGCGTTTCACGAAGTGGACTCGTACTGCTCGATGAAGAAGCAATACCGGCTCCTCAGGGTCATACTCATGTTGCACCAGGCGGCCCTCAGGGCGGTGGAGGCGGGGGCGCCGCTCCAGCCGATCCTGGATATGCCCGTCAAACAGGCAATTGCGAGGGCCAGGTTCATCCCCGAGGATAGGCTGGACGACTTCGGCGATATCGAGGCGAGAGTGAAGGCCGAGATGCCCAAGGTGGGAGGCTGAAGGTATGCTCAAGGAATACAGGACGATCTCGAATATCTCGGGCCCGCTGATGTTCGTCGAGGACGTGGATGAAGTCCGCTACGACGAGCTCGTGGAGGTCGAACTCCCGGACGGCCAGGTTCGCCGCGGCAAGGTGCTAGAGGCCCACGCGGGCAGGGCGCTGGTCCAGTTGTTCGAGGGCACCGCGGGACTCGACGTGACGGGCAGCAAGGTCAGATTCCTGGGCCGAGTCATCGAGTTGCCGGTGTCTATTGACATGCTCGGCAGGGTGTTCGACGGTTTCGGCAGGCCGAGGGACAACGGGCCCAAGATAATCCCGGAGAAGCGCCTGGATATCAACGGCAGCCCGATCAACCCTTATGCCAGGGCGTACCCATCCGAGTTCATACAGACGGGCATATCGGCCATCGACTGCATGAACCCGATCGTCCGGGGGCAGAAATTGCCCATATTCTCGGGTTCCGGACTCCCGCACCCGAGGATCGCGGCGCAAATCGCGAGGCAGGCCAAGGTCCGCGGCTCGGGGGAGAAGTTCGCCGTCGTATTCGCGGCCCTCGGAATCACCTTCGAGGAAGCGGACTTCTTCATCTCCGATTTCCGCAAGACGGGGGCCATCGACAGGGCGGTGTTGTTCGTCAACCTGGCGAACGACCCCGTCATCGAGAGGCTGGCGACCCCCAGGATGGCGCTGACGTGCGCGGAGTACCTGGCGTTCGAGAAGGACATGCACGTCCTGGTCATCATGACGGATATCACAAACTACTGCGAGGCCCTGCGCGAGGTGTCCGCCGCGCGGAAGGAGGTCCCCGGGCGAAGGGGCTATCCAGGATACATGTACACGGACCTCGCGACGATATACGAGCGGGCTGGCAGGATCCAGGGCAAGAAGGGGTCCATCACCCAGGTGCCCATTCTCAGCATGCCTGAGGACGATAAGACCCATCCCATACCCGACCTGACCGGATACATCACCGAGGGGCAGGTTATTCTGAGCCGAGAGCTGCACAAGAAGGGCGTATATCCCCCCATCAACGTGTCGTTGTCGCTCTCCAGGTTGAAGGACAAGGGCATCGGGACGGGCAAGACGAGGGAGGACCACGCCGGCGTCCTGAACGAGTTGTCGGGCGCGTACGACCGGGGCAAGGAGGCCCGGGAACTCGCGGTGGTTCTCGGAGAGGCGGCCCTGACTCCAGTGGACAAGAGGTTTCTCGAGTTCGCCGACGCCTTCGAGGCGAGGTTCGTCAAGCAGGGCGAGAACGAGGATCGCTCCATCGAGAAGACGCTGGACATCGGATGGGAACTGATGACAATCATACCGAGGACAGAACTGAAGAGGGTCAGCGACGAGATGGTCGAGAAGTACCTGCCGGCAGCGAAGGAAAAATCGGCGGCGGCCGGGAGTGATCGCTGATGGCCGCTGCGACGGTCAACGCGACAAGGCAGGAACTGCTCAAACTGAAAAGCCGGCTCAAAATGGCGAAGCGGGGCCACAAGCTGCTCAAGGATAAGCGCGACGAACTCATGAAGGAGTTCCTCATCCTGGTCCGGCGAGACAAGGATCTTAGAGAGAAGGTCGAATCCGGGCTGCAGTCGGCGTACCGGTCGTTCCTCGTATCAAGGGCGATGCTCTCGGAAGCCATCCTGGAGGAGTCGTTCATGGTTCCCACCAGGACTGTCAAGGTGGACGCCGGCTTCCGGTCCATCATGAGCGTACCGGTCCCCGAGTTCGGGGTGTCGAGCGAGGGGGATTTCATGAGCTACGGCCTCGCGAACACGTCGCAGGACCTGGATGACGCGGTCGCCGACTACTCGGAGATGCTTCCATTCATGGTCGAACTCGCAGGGGTGGAAAGGGCGGTCGACCTCCTGTCTGAGGAGATAGAGAAGACCAGGCGCCGTGTGAACGCGCTGGAGTACGTGCTGATTCCGGAGTTGGAGGGATCCGTCAAGAGCATTACCATGAGACTCAGCGAAATGGAGCGATCCAACGCGTCCAGGCTCATGAAAATAAAGGATATCGTGAGGGCCCATTAGAGAGATCGCACTGTGACGGGTTTGCGGGCAGGGTTTGCCTTCAGACCCGTCGCTTGAGTGGGAGGGTATGGGCGAATACCGCCGCACCCCCAGAAGATAATAAATGCGAACGACTATATCTACATTGTGAGCTGCCAATGGATAAGGCATTCGACAGGGTACTAGTCAGGGGTGGCAACAGGCTGAAGGGCGCTGTTCGGATAGAGGGGGCCAAGAACGCGGCCCTGCCGGTGCTCGCCGCCTGTCTTCTCGCCGACGGCGAATCCCGCCTGTCGGGCGTACCCGAACTGGACGACGTTGCGACGATGTGCACAGTTCTTCGGCGCCTGGGCGGAGACGTATCGTGGACGCCCGATGGCGATGTGTGCGCGGGATTCGAAGGAATCCGCACGAGCGAGGCGCCGCAGGATCTGATGAGGAAGATGCGTGCCTCCGTGCTGGTGATGGGGCCATTGCTCGCCCGCACCGGCCTCGCGCGCGCCTGCCTGCCGGGTGGCTGCGCGATAGGCGCCCGCCCGATCGACCTGCACTTGAAGGGCTTTACGCTCATGGGTGCCACCGCCAGTTGGGACAAGGGGTTTGTGGAGGTATCGGCCGACAGGCTTACGGGAGCGAAGGTGTACCTCGACTACCCCAGCGTCGGCGCCACAGAGAATCTCATGATGGCCGCCTGCCTGGCTGATGGCGTGACTTGCATCGAGAACGCCGCGGAGGAACCGGAGGTTGTGGACCTTGCCAACTTCCTGAGCTCGATGGGCGCCCGCGTGATGGGGGCGGGCACGAAGATGGTCAAGATAGAGGGTTGCGATCGTCTTT
>JAHDPS010000114.1 GCA_018434225.1 Bacillota bacterium | reverse complement strand
AGTGAAACCGCGGGTCCTTGCGTTCGGTTGCGGCGTATAGCCTCACGGGGATGTTTACCAGGCCAAACGAGATCGCGCCCTTCCACAGAGATCGCATCGCGCGCTCCTAGACGGTCCCGTCCGGCCTTCGCGTACGGACCGCGGGCTCGCTCCGTACGACGCTAGGGGCTGAGGCATGCTGTACGGCGGCTACATGCTCGACAGCCGGCTCTTCCCCGCGCAGCATGGCCCTGATTTGCGCGAGTAGACCGGGCGCGGCGTCGATAATGCGGTCGAACATGGCCCCGCCCGACACCGGCAGCATCCTCACGGTACCCTGGCCGACAACAAGGAATGCGACTGGCTGGACGGAGACTCCGGCCCCGCTGCCGCCGGCGAACGGCCTAGCGCTGTTACCGTCGTCATTCCCGCTCCCCTCGCTCCTCCCCGCATCGCCCCCGCACCCCCCGTCCGCTGGGCCATACTCGCCGCCGCCTGCGGTGAACCCAAAGGTCACCCTGGAAACAGGGACGATCACGCTCCCATCGGGGGTCTCCACTGGGTCGCCAACAACTGTGTTAACGTCGACCATGTCCTTGATGCTATCCATGGCCGTCTTCATCAAGCCTTGAATAGGGTGCTCTCCCAATCCCTGACCCCCTCCTCAACGCCTCCGCACCGCCCCGAGAACGGCGATAATAGCATGGCCGAGGCGCACGGCCAGTATGCAATCCAGGTCGACGTCAACGCGGGTTTCGAGGAACGACGGCTCGATGGTGACGATGGGAGAACACCTCCACTTCCCCACCGATTCCCTAGCGAACGCCATAGCCGCTCCAACAGCCTCCCAGGCCAGGCCGGCCGAGATCCCCGTCGAGGATGCCTCGCCGGTGCCGATGGCGGCCTTCAGGACCAGCCGCTCGCAAGTGGTCCTGGATAAGAGGGACCTGGCGGCGCCGAGCATGTCCAGGATGTGCATAGGGGATCGATCGATGACACCCTCCCACTTCCGCGCCATCGCGCCATGTCCCGCCACGGTCCCCGCCCGGCGCCGCAGAGCCGCTCGACGCCCGCGCTCCCCGGTACCGAGATTGAACCGCAATAGGCCGTACAGGGCCGACACTTCCACGCGAAGCGACGCCCGGATACCCCTGACTCGGGCCGTTAACCTCACGCGCACCCAGGACATGATAAGCGATAATAAGATCGCCCCGGCTATTACCGGGGCGATCTGGATGCCTCTCAGAATTCACGCCTCCCAGCCCATCCGGGCGACGACCTACCGCTATTCTTTCACGGATTCCGCAGCATATTCCGGGTCGCCGGGAGGGGAAACCTCGGGCAAGTCTTCGAGCGACTTCAGCCCGAACTGCTTCAGGAATTCCCGCGTGGTGCCGTATAGCATGGGCCTCCCCAGCACAGGCTTGCGGCCGGCCTCCCTGACAAGGTTGCGCTCGAGAAGAGTGCCCAGCGCACTATCCGATTTGACCCCGCGTATCATGTCGATCTCGGCGCGAGTCACCGGCTGCCTGTAAGCCACTATCGCGAGAGTCTCCAGCGCCGCCTGGGACAATGCCGCAGGTTTGACCCGCGTCAGCCTTTCCACGAATTCGGACACGTGCGGCCTGGTGACCAACTGGAAACCCCCGGCGACCTCTTGCATCTCAATCCCCGAATCGTCGCTGGAATACCGCGCGCGCAAGGAGTTCAACGCCTTCGACACCGACGCGCAGTCTACGCCTATTATCGCGGACAGCCTGTCCAGCGCCACCGGCGAATCGGATACGAACAGCAGAGCCTCCACGGCCGCGGATATCAATGACTCGTTCACTTCATCACCCCGTGTTTCGCCCCGCCTTGTATATCTTGAGGTCCCCGAACAATCTCTCCTGTTCGACCCTGACCCGCCTTCTCCTCACCAGCTCGAGGAGCGCAAGGAAGGCGACTACGATCTCGCGCCTGCTCGAGGCTCCGGAGGTGAATCGGCCGAAGACGACGGCCCGACCGCGAGCGGCGCCCATCACCGCCCGCAGCAACTCGGTCATTTTCTGCCTCACGCTCACCGATTCCCTTATGATCCTCGAAAACGCCGGGCGCCGCCTGGCCAGGACCTTCCTGAACCGCTCCGACAGATCTAAAAGCCTTATGTCTCCGATTTCCATCTGCCTCTCGGAGGGCGCCGGCTTCGCGAGCCTTGCATAATGAAACGACTGCGCTTCCCTCAAGGATTTCAGCAATGCGCCGGCCTCTTTCGCTCTCTTGTATTCGAGCAACATATCGACTAGTTCCCGCCTTGGATCCGGCTCCGCTTCCTCAACCACGTCTGGTTTCCTCTTGGGTAATAGCATCCTTGTCTTGATCCCGAGCAGCGTCGCCGCCATCACGAGGAACTCGCTGGCTATCTCTAGATCGAGGTCTTCCATCGCCCTCAGGTAAGCCAGGTACTGCTCCGCGACTAGAGCGATCGGAATATCGTAAACATCGACCTCGTTCTCTTCGATGAGATGCAACAGTAAGTCCAGGGGGCCTTCGAACACCCCGAGTCTGACCGGCAGCCACTCAACGGGACGGGCCAAGGCTCGTCACCTCTACCAGGGGATAAACCAGGTGATTGTATATACTGACCGGACAAGTGCCGCATGTACCAGGCCTATCATGGCCCCTAGCAAGCCGCGAAGCGCGCCGGTGGAAACCAGCACGACAAGCAGCACCGGTCCATACTGCTCCAAACGATCCATGAACGACGCCACCTCGCCCGGCACGATGCCCGCGAGGATCTTGGAACCGTCGAGGGGTGGAATGGGGATCATATTGAATACGCCGAGGCTGACGTTCACGGAGGCTCCCGCCCAGAGCATTTCCTCGAGAAAAGGCACGCCGATCAACCCCGACGTCAACCTTCCCAGGAGAAGGAAGCATGCGGCCACCACGATGTTCATCAACGGCCCCGCCAGTGCGACTTTGAGCATTCCTTGCCTGGGCCGCTTGAAGTTGTACGGATTGACGGGCACCGGTTTCGCCCACCCGAAGCCGTAGACGAGCAGTAGAATAGTGCCAATGAGATCCAAATGCGCCCAGGGTTCGAGGGTCAGTCTACCGTACGCCTTGGGGGTCATATCACCCTGCCTGTACGCAATCCAGGCATGGGCGTATTCATGGAAGGCGAATCCCGCGACCAGTCCAGGAAGTCCTATTAGAATCCATTGAAGGCGCGGCAACAAATGGTACCACTCCCAATCGATGCTACGCCATTATAACACGAAATTCGCTCGACGCGGAATCCCGCCGGAGCCGTCCACCGCCCATCGCCCGCATCGCCCGCCCCATCTGGCGATGACCTCGTCACCCGACTTGACCTCCGTTATCTCGCAGGAGTTGGCGCAGCCACCGCAGTCAAAGCCGCCGGATTGAAACCTGGCGCGGGCTACTCCGAACCCCTTGAACGTGGTTCTCTTTCCAACGCAAGCCTCGCGCCCGAGAATGGCCGCGCCGATAGCGCCCATGAGATTGTGATTCTCCGGGACGATCACCTCGAACCCCAGCGCCTCTTCGAACGCCCGCTTCATCCCGGCGTTGGCCGCGACCCCGCCTTGGAACACGACAGGCGCCTTGAGATCCTTCCCCTTGCCCACGTTATTGAGGTAGTTCCTGACCAGCGCCTGGCAAAGCCCCCAGACGATATCTCCGACATCGTGACCTACCTGCTGTTTGTGGATCATGTCGGATTCGGCGAACACTGCGCACCTCCCGGCAATCCTCGTGGGTCGTGATGAAGTCAGGGCGACGCGCCCGAACTCCTCGATCGGTATGCCGAGGCGGGACGCCTGCCTGTCGAGGAACGATCCCGTACCCGCGGCGCAAACACTGTTCATCGCGAAGTCAACGACCACCCCATCGCGGAGTATTATTATCTTCGAGTCCTGGCCGCCTATCTCGATCACCGTCCTGACGTCGGGGACGACGACCATCGCGGCCACTGCCTGCGCCGTGATCTCGTTCTTCACCGCGTCCGCGCCGGTGATGGCGGCCGCGAGATACCGCCCGCTGCCCGTCGCCCCCACTCCGCAGATCGCAGCCCCGTCCGGCAGCGATCCCGATATAGCCTCCAGGGCCTCCTGGACAGCCCCGATCGGCTGCCCCCTCGTCATCAGATAGGCGCCTCCCACTAGATCGCTCGACTCGACGATCAGCGCTATGTCGGTGCTCACCGACCCCACGTCGATTCCAAGGAAGGCCTTCAACGGCTCCCCACCCCCCGCCCGTGGAGCGCGCGCTTCCTCGACAGCAGGTCCACGAATGCCTCCAGCCTGGTCTGAAGCCCCGCCTCGCCGGTGTGTTCGTCCAGGCTCACTGTGAGTACCGGAACGTCGAGGTCTCTGGTCACGTTCCGAAGGACGCTCTCGGCGACTATCTCCGGCATGCAGGTAAATGGCATTATCTGGATTACGCCGTCGAAGCCCATACGCGCGTATGTCGCGGCGCCCCCAACCGATTCCACACCGTGCCCGCCGACGAAATGGTTCAGCCAGGGTTTCGCCCCCTCAATCAGATCCTTCTCCCCGGGTGGCGCAAACGATTTCGGCAGGAGGTTCGACCGGACCCAGTCGCTCATCGATAGGAATCGGTGAACGTAGACCCCCATTTCCCCCAGCCTCCGCTCCATTTCCAGGTTGGAGAAACCGTCGAGGATCATGAATATCTCGCCGACGATCCCGATCCTGACGCGGGGCGCCCCAGGCCGCGAACATCCCAGTATCATGTCACTGCTCTTCCCCAGTACGGACTTGACGCCCGCGACCGTGCTCGCGGAGTCAATCATCTGAAGCGCCCGATCGACCGCCGCAGTCACGGACCCGGTTACGCGCTCGAACGGCCTCGCCTCGCGTCCGAGTCGTTCTACCTCGTCCACGGCGCAGCACTTCGCCCAGGCAAGCCTGATAGCCTTGAGGAGCGTGCCGGCGCCGCAACCACCAGTAACCTTCTTAACCTGCCGCAGTAGACCCGCCCACCCAAGGCACGGCGGTTCGAGCACCACCAGATCCAGGTGGCGACCGATGTCCCGCAGTATGGCGTCCTGCACCTGGGCGTAATAACCGAATCTACAGGGGCCGATCCCCCCGGCCATCACCACCGTGTCCGCACCGAGTTCGGCGGCCTCAATGAAGTTGCCGATATTGAGCTTCAACGGGAAGCACGCGAACTCCGGGGCGTACCTGGAGCCGAGGTTCACCGTCCTTCTCGTGCTCGGGGGCGGCGTCACAACCTCCACCCCGGCCGTCTCGAACAGCGCCTTGAACGGTATGTGGGAATTGCCCATCCTCGGAAACGTCAGTCTCAAATCGTCGTCGCCCCCGCGCGCGCTCCATCCACGGCCGCACGGGCCTCCACCGGTGCGCCGCCTTCCGCCGGTGCGCTGCCACGAGCGACGGCCCGCCTGCACAACATGTCCAGATACGCCTCCAGCCTCGTCACCGTCCCAGCCTCCCCTGTGTGTTCGTCCACAATCAGCGCCATATATGGTACCCGTTTCCTCGCTGCCTCTCTCCTGATGATCTCCGATATCAGGGAGTCGGGGCCGCATCCGAACGACATCACCTGTATGATCCCGTCGCAGAGTCCCCGAGCCATGTAGTGGGAAGCGCTGCCGTAGAGCCTCTTTTCGTACGTCCAGAAGAGCCTCTTTGGAAGGCGGGCGGCGCAACGGCCGGCCAGGTCGCACGATATCGATTCCGGAGCGACGGCCTGCGAGCCCAACCGCTCGAGATGGTCTTTCATCCCCAGGTTGATCGCCTCGTCGTTGATCACGTACGAGTGGCCCAATACAAGCACTCTGGGACGCCCGTGGACGGGGGCGCCGGAGCCTTCGGCGCCTTCGCAGGCGGCGGCGAACCATCCCCCTCCTTTCGCGAGACCCTTCGCGAAGCGGCGGTGCCCGGCGACGGCCTCGGCGTACGCATAAGCCGCCCTGAGCCGCGATACCCCCAGTTTGTCCCCTATCTCCAGGGCGGCGCCGAGCGCTGCGAATCGCCTCTTCGTGTAGTCCACCACTACTGTCAACACTGGAGCGACGCCGGGTATGGCGTTCACCATGTCGGGCAACCCGAGAATCTTCGGACACGTGTACGCCCCCGGTTCGACGCTGACTATCCTGGGGACGAAAAGCATGTCGCTGCGCCGGCTGACGTCGAGACAATGCCCCAGGAAAACCTTGACCGGCAGGCACGCCTCATCGACGGCGCACAGAATCCCGGCGTCGACCACGTTCCGCGAGGACCTCTGCGAGGTGACGACCGTGACCCCCAACCCCTCGAAAAACGCCCTCCACATTGGATAGAACTCGTAGAACAGCATCCCCCGCGGGATGCCTATTACGCTCATCCGATCACCACCGACATTATCGCCAGCAATGCGCCCACTGCCACGTAGACGCGTCCGACACCGACCGCTATCGACGCGCCCAGGGCGTCCCTCGTTCGCGCCAGGCCAGGCGCGGAGACTCGCAGCAGATACATGCCTCCTAGAAGGAATGCTACGGACAGATAGGGGAGCGATCCCGTTACCGATCCCGCGGCCACTCTTACGCCTCTCCCATCCCGAATCTCCTGAGTCTCACCTGCACCTCAACCCTCACTTCGGCTCCGGGGAACACCTCGTCCCACGCGCCCTCCACGAACTTCAGATTGCCGGCGTACCTGACGAATCCGAACACGTCCGCGCCGGAATCGGTTTGGACCTTCTCGATCAGGTTGGCCACTCGCCCCGCGATCTCATCGCCCAGCATTCGCTCCACCTCCGGGATCTTCGCGGCGATATCACCCCATCCCGCGCCCCCCGAGCGCGTCGGACCAGTATCCTCCACCGCCTCGGCTTCAGCCGTTATCCGCAGATAGATCGCCACCCCGTCCGATTTCCGAGTCACCCCGATCTTCTGGCGGGGATTGCGGACTATTGCGTATAGCCTCCCGGCGCCGCGAGGCGACGCGACAGAGTAGACCCCAACGGACGATGCCCCGCTGACCAGCGAGTAGTCGTGCACCAGTTCGTGACCTATCTCGGTCACCGCTCTGTCCCCCCGCAGTATTGAAGCGCCACTGATCTCCACGGCTCCCCCCTCCTCCTTGAGGATCGGAAGAATCACGTGGTATCCGTGGGTGTTCAAGCGCACGTTGACGTTAATTAGCCTGGAGTCCGGGGCGTGTCCGAACCTCAGGCCCGTATTAAGGAGTCTCTCCAATTGGGAGGCCGGAATGCGCACCGCCTTGGGTTTGGCCGACAGAAGGTCTTCCGCCTTGCCAACCGCCTGGACGACCCAAACCTGTCCGCGGACTTCGGGCTCCCTTTCCAGGGCCCCTACGGCCTCCACGAGACCCCGCCGCTTGACGAATTCCTCGCCCAGCACGACAACCTTGAGGTGACCGAGGTACAATGGCATCGATGCCGTATCCTGGAGCAGATTGATCCCCTCGGACGTACTCAGGGCGTCGTGGTGGATCACAGTGAACGCCACGCCTTCACCGCCTGCTTCCGCCGTCATCCTTTCGTTGATGGCAATTTGAGCGGATATCCTCATCCCCTCGTCGGTAACGTCGAGGCCGAGCATGAGTACAAACGCCCTCTCGTCGATGTCGGTGGACCCCCAACACCCCGCGCTGTTGAGGCAGATAATCGCCAGGAGAAGGGCTGTCATCCCCCTCCTACCCGGATCGCGCACCACCGGCGTCACCCCGCCTCCCCCTGATTGCGGCGACAGCGCACATGACCACTGATATGAACGCGGCCCAGCATACTGTCAGCGCGCTTACGATGGACGCGACCTGCATGGCGCGGAACACGTTATCGGGCGCGAGGCCGATGAGATACACGAGCGGCCCTACAATGGGCACGAGCAGCGCGTCGTGTCGAAGGCCGGTTGTCTCCGAGAAGATGCGGACGCCGGTGTAGACCAGGGCCCCCGCGGTCGTGAACGCCGCTATCATCCAAACGGTAATGAACAGCGCCTCGAACCGCTCGAACCCAAGCGCCGACTCACCGCCAAGCACCTTGATTACCTCAAGCACGGGCCACTGCAGGTTGCTCAGGTGCCCGGGGCCGAAGACCCCTGTGATACCCGCGACCGTGGCCAGGTACGCCGCGCCGACCGCGCTCACCCCCAATAGTGCGGCTTTCATGTTCTCCCGGGGTTTCCCCGCGAATCCGAGGAAATACAGCGCGGTCTCAAATCCCTGAAATGCGAACAAAGCCGGCGCAACGCCTCTCAGCACGGGCCTCACACCCCGGCTGAGCACGGGCGTAAGATTGGCGAGGCGGACGTACCCGTAAACGCCGGCGATGAAGACTCCGAATGTCACCCAGATAATCGGGAAGAAAAAGGCGTTCACTCGCCCGAAAACACGGACCCTCTGGAAACTCAGATACAACGCCAGGATGACCATGGCGCCGGACAGTATCTCTATGGGCGCCCTCACGAGCACTACCGCGCCCACCGCCTCCGCGAACACGCGGGCGACCAGCGCACCAGATACCGTTTCAAGCAGGGCGAGCACGAGACACAGGATGGTTCCGAGACCACTGCCGAGGATACTCGATGCATAACCCGAGATCGTCTCGCCGGGAAACCTGAGGGACAGCGAGGTGATGAGCGCGATCACGCCGGCAACGACGCCCCACGTAATGATGAACGTGAGCCAACTGTCCGGGCCGGACACCCTGGTTACGGTGCCGGGGACCGTCAGGATCGACACGCCCAGCATGGACTCGGCTATGATCGCCGTTATCTGGCCCGGCGAGAGGGCGTCCTTTCTCACTCCGCGTCGTCACCCTTCCCCTCATCGCCTTTGCTCGGGATGCTCACTTTTCTCTGGGCTTTTCCCGTCTCGTATGCGCTCGTCTTGCCGGACATGCGCCTGACGTCGCCGGGGCGGAGGAACAGCGGCCTCTTCTTCATCAGCCAGGTGGGCGCGCGTACGAAGGTGTCCTTCAGGTCGGACGCAGTGGCCGGTACAACGGGCGCGAAGTAGGGCACTCCGAATGAATCGAGGCTGCACAAGTGAGTTGCGATGGCTATCACTCCGATCATGATCCCCAATAACCCTAGGCCGGAAGCGAGCAATACCAGCGGGAACTTAAGTATCCTGATCGCCACTCCCATGCTGTAACTTGGTGAGACGAATGAAGCTATCGTAGTGAGGGCGACAATGATCACCGCGAGCGGCCCCACTAACCCCGCCCTGATCGCCGCCTCCCCTATGACTATCGCGCCTACGATGCCTATCGTCGGTCCGATCGGTCCAGGCAGGCGAACGCTTGCTTCGCGCAGGGTCTCGATGGATATCTCGAGGATCAGTATCTCCAGGACCACGGGAAACGGCACCCCTGCCCGCGACCCGGCGAGCGGCAGCGCCAGCCTGGCCGGCACCATCTCGGTATGGAACGAGGCCAGCGCCACGTAGGTGGCGGGCAGGATCATCGACACGAACACGGCCGTGAACCTCAGCATCCTCACGAACGTCGAGCTGACCCAACGCTCGAAATAATCGTCCGGCGCCTGTTGGAAGTCCCAGAAAGTCGCGGGTATTATCAGCACGAACGGGGTGGTGTCGACGGCTATCGCTATTCTGCCCTCGAGTATCCCCCCTTGCACCTTGTCCGTCCTCTCCGTGACATGGACCTGGGGGAACGGCGAGAATGGGTTGTCCTCGATTAGTTGTTCGATGTCCCCGGCGCCCCTTATCGCGTCTACGTCGATGTCGTTCAGGCGCGAGAACACCTCCCCAACGATCTGCTCGTTGGCGATCCCCTCTATGTACATGACAGCGATGTCGGTCTTGGTTCGAGCGCCCAGCGTCATCTGCTTGACCCTGAACCTGGTGTCCTTGATTCGCCGGCGCATCAGCGCGGTGGACGTCCGGAGCACCTCGTTGAACCCCTCGCGTGGGCCGCGTATGGTGGCCTCGGTCT
>JAHDPS010000009.1 GCA_018434225.1 Bacillota bacterium | reverse complement strand
GGCGGCGGTGGTGTTCTCTGTCGTCGCGGGGGTCAGGCAGATCCTCGAGCCAAGGGTCATGGGCAGGGCGGCGGGGATGCACCCATTAGCCAGCCTGTTCTCAATATACGTGGGAATTAAACTGCTGGGACCGGTCGGGTTCATACTCGGCCCCCTGGCGGCCGTCGTTTTGAGGGCATTGATACGCGCGGGGGTATTGCCCGCGTTCGCTGGGGGAAAGAATCAGTGAAGGGTGTCGTAGTGCTCGGTTCCACGGGGTCGATCGGGCGGCAGGCTCTGGACGTGATAAGGGCGCTTCCCGAGTCGTTCAGGGTCGTCGGCCTGGCCGCTGGAAGGAATGTCGCCCTGCTGGGCGAACAGGCGAAGGAATTCGGCCCCGAGGTGGTCTGCGTATCCGACGAGCGGGCCCTCGCGGGGGGAATAGGTATACGCGACGGGGTAGAGGTGATGGTGGGGAGCCAGGCTGTCGAGGAACTGGCCGCGCACCCCGACGCCGACGCCGTGATATGCGCCATAGGGGGATTTGCCGCCCTCAGGTCGTGCCTCGCCGCGGCGCGGGCTGGTAAACGCATCGCCATCGCCAGCAAGGAGCCGCTGGTGGCGGCGGGGGACATTCTATTCAGGACCGTGAGGGCGTTCGATTCCGAGGTAATACCCGTAGATAGCGAGCACAGCGCCATATTCCAGTGTAGTGAGGGACGCCATTCGAGGCCCGCGAGGTTGATCCTGACCGCCTCGGGAGGGCCGTTCAGGGGGTTGCCCCGGGATGCCCTTGAGCGCGTGACCGCGGAACAGGCGTTGATGCATCCCACGTGGCGAATGGGCGCGAAAGTCACGGTGGATTCCGCCACGCTCATGAACAAGGGCCTCGAGGTTATCGAGGCGCACGTTCTGTTCGGCACCCCTTACGAATCGATTGAAGTAGTCGTACATCCCCAGAGCATAATACATTCAATGGTGGAGATGAGCGACGGCTCGGTGCTGGCTCAATTGGCGCCGCCCGACATGAGGTTGCCGATAAAATACGCCCTGACGTATCCGGAGCGCATCCCGGGAACCGGAGGGCTGTCGTTCCCGGAGGCGCCGCCGCTTACGTTCGAGGAGCCCGATATAGAGCGGTTCCCAGCACTCGGTCTCGGCTACGAGGCGGGAAAGGCGGGAGGAACTATGCCGGCCGTGCTGAGCGCCGCCGACGAAGTTGCCGTCGAGGCATTCCTGGCGGGCAGGATCGGCTTCACCGCTATTCCCAGGGTGATTGAGCGCGTGATGTCCGCGCATACGAGGATCTTGGATCCCGATCTGGAAACCATCTACGAGGTGGACGCCTGGGCGAGGAGCGAGGCGGCGCGCGTGTCCGATCTGGTTTCGGCGAGGAGTGAGCGTTCCTGATGCAAGACGTATTGCTGGCGGTCGTGGGAATCGGCGTGCTGATGTTCTTTCACGAACTCGGTCACTTCCTGGCGGCCAAGGCCTCAGGGATGAGCGTCGCGGAGTTCTCGCTCGGGTTTGGGCCAAAGGTCGCTTCATTCAAGATCGGAGAGACCCAGTTTTCGCTCAGGATCATTCCCCTCTGGGCTTACGCCGGCCTCCAGGATCACAGCGATCCCCCGGGCAGGGGATATTACGACAAAAGTGTCTGGGCGAGGATGGGCACCGCTCTCGGCGGCCCCATCGCGAGCCTGTTGCTTGCCGCGGTGTTATTCAGCGCCACATTCTCCTTTGTAGGTACGCCGTACCCGACCAACGTGATAGGAGAGGTGCTTACGGGATTCCCCGCGGAGGGGGCGGGGCTGCGGAAGGGAGATGTGATCGTCCGGGTGAACGACTCGCCCGTCGTGGAATGGGACGACGTGGCCCGTGTGCTGCGCGGGTCGCCGGAAATCGTGGTGAGGCTCACCGTATTGAGGGACGGCGAGGAAAAGCGAATCGACGTGGTTCCTTCGAAGAGCCAGGAGGGCACGGGCGTGATCGGCATCGTCGCCGCTTCCCGGAATAGGACGGTCGGGATCGCCCGGGGGATCAGGGATGGATTCCTTCAGACGCTGTTCATCGCCAGGACGTGGATTAACATCCTGGTGCAGACGGTTACAGGGAAGGTGACCCCAGAGATCATCGGCCCGGTCGGTATCGGTCAGATGATCGTCGAGGCGTCCAGGGGCGGGCTGTGGAGCGCTCTTCTGCTCATAGGCATGTATAGCGCCGTCATAGGGCTCGGCAATCTGTTGCCACTGCCCATGCTGGACGGGGGTAAGATGGCGTTCCTGCTCGTCGAGGCGGTGAGAGGCAAGCCCGTGGATCCTGAGAAGGAGGGCCTGGTTCATACGATAGGGTTCGTCGTCCTGTTCGCGCTGGGGATACTGGTCACATTCCGCGACATCCAGAGGTTGTTCACTTGAACGACAGTGGAGGGGCGGGTATGGGAGGGCGCGTCTGCGGAAGGCCGACGCGGGGAGTTAGCATTCGCGGGGTGACGATCGGCGCCGGATCGCCTGTCCGAGTGCAGGGGATGATCAAGTGCGACAGCCGCGATCACCGCGCCGCGATGGACGAGATCCTCGCACTGTACGCGGCGGGATGCGAGATAGTGAGGGTGGCCGTCCCCGACCGGAGGGCGGCCGCCGTTGTCGCGCGCGTGATCCGCGAGTCCCCGATACCTGTTGTGGCGGATATCCATTTTGATTACCGGCTTGCGTTGGCGGTCATTGAAGCCGGCGTGGACAAGCTCAGGGTGAATCCCGGGAACCTCGGCGGCGCCGCCCGGCTGAGGGCCGTGGCGCGGGAGGCGATGGCCAGGGGGATCCCCATAAGGGTCGGAGTTAATTCCGGGTCGATAGAGCGCGACATCCTCGAGCGGCATGGGGGACCCACCGCCGAGGCGATGGTTGAGAGCGCGCGGAGGCAGGTGGGTGAGCTCGAAGAGATAGGTTTCGCCGACATCGTCCTGTCGCTCAAGTCATCGTCCGTTCCGGTAATGATCGAGGCGTATACGATCGCCTCCAGGGAGTTCGTGTACCCACTCCATGTCGGGGTGACCGAAACGGGGGCCGGTGTTCCGGGCATAGTGAAGTCGGCGGTCGGAATCGGAGCATTGTTGGCGAAGGGCATCGGAGATACGATAAGGGTGTCTTTGACAGGGCCTTCTACGGATGAAATCAGGGTGGGCAAAGACATACTCGTTTCGCTCGGCTTGAGAAAGGGAAGGCCCGAGATAATATCGTGCCCTACTTGCGGCCGGTGCGCCTCGGATATCGCGTGCCTTGTGGGCGAGGTCGGGCGGAGGTTGGAATCTTCGTCCCCGGAGGTCAGGGTGGCGATAATGGGCTGCGAGGTAAACGGGCCGGGCGAGGCGAAGGGGGCGGACGTCGGCGTCGCCATGGGAAAAGGGCGGGGCGTCATCTTCGTCAACGGAAAACCGGTGAAAACTGTTGCGTCCGACAAGGTGGTCGACGAGTTATGCGGCGCCGTGGAGGAATGGGAAAGGAGTTCGCACGGTGAAGGTCGTCGCGGTGATTCCCGCCTATAATGAGGAAAAGACCATTGGTCCAGTGGTGTCCACAATCGTGCGCGTGCCGTTGGTGGACGAGGTCGTCGTGGTTTCCGACGGATCGCGCGACGGCACCGCCTGCGTAGCGAGCCGGGCTGGGGCGAGAGTGCTGGAATTGAGCACGAACCACGGTAAAGGAGGGGCGATGAAGGCGGGCGTGGAAAACGCCAAGGCCGACGTCGTACTTTTTCTCGACGCCGATCTTGTCGGGCTTACTGAATCCCACGTCATCGATCTACTGACTCCCGTCATCGAAGGGGAGGCGGACATGACGCTGGGCCTGTTCAAGAGCGGGCGCTCGGCCACGGACCTCGCTCAGACTCTCGCACCGTACCTTTCGGGCCAGAGGGCCGTCAGGGCGGATGTGTTGAGGCGGGTGGCCGAGATCGACGTGGCCCGCTTCGGTGTCGAACTAGCGCTCACCAGGTTCGCCGGCGATAACCACCTACGCGTCAGGGAAGTCCCGCTCCGGGGCATGACCCACTTGATGAAAGAAGAAAAACTGGGCTTTTCCAGAGGGTTTCTTGCGCGGATGAGGATGTACTGGGACATCGTTCGAGCATTCCTTGCGGAAAGGGGATGAGGTATGAACCCCTCGCATCTCGTTCGGCTGCTCCTTGCCGCGGTGGCGGGCGCCGCCGTCGGCTTCGAGCGCGAGAGGATCAACAGGGCCGCAGGCCTCAGGACCCATATACTCGTGTGCACAGGGTCCGCCCTCGTCATGCTCGTGTCATTTAACGTGGTGGAGACTTACGGCTTCGGTGACCCGGGTCGCATAGCCGCCCAGGTGGTCACGGGAGTCGGCTTCCTGGGAGCGGGGACCATCCTCCGCGAAGGCCCAACCGTCAGGGGCCTGACCACCGCCGCCGGCCTCTGGGTAGTATCCGGGTTGGGGCTGGCGATCGGGGCGGGGATGTACGTACCCGCAATCGTCACAACATGCGTGATCCTGGGCGCCCTGTTCCTATTGCCGCCCGTCGAACGGAGGCTCGCCAAGCGGGAGTGCCTTGTGACGGTCGTCATGAACGACAGACCGGGGCAACTGGGCCTCGTCGCGACGGTGCTCGGGCGGCACGATGTGGACATCCGACACGTAGAGTTTGAGACGATGGAGGATGGGCGAGTTGGAATGATCTTTCGAGCGCGATTCCAGCCCGGTACGAGTATTGCCGCGTGCGCATCCGATCTGGCCGAAGTGGAAGGGATCAGCTCCGTCGATTTCCCGAGGGAATAGGGAGAGCCCTCCCCGACCGCGCGAGGGAGGGCTCCCTGCTACGAGACAATGTCGCGGATAGCGGAGATCGCCTCGTCGACGTCCCCTTTCGTGATTCCCCGGTGAGTTGTCATCCTGCAAGCCGTGGATCCGACCGGTTTTATCTTGATCCCTCTCACCAGGAGGCGCTCGACCATGAACGAGGCGTCCCTACCCAAGCAGTTGAAATCGACCCTGACTATATTTGTCCCCGTCTCGTCCGGGCAGGCGAGCCCGGGATGTATGGCGCTCAGGCCGCGCGCTAGTCTCAACGCGTTCTCGTGATCCTCGTCCAGGCGCCCCGGCATGGTCTTCAGGGCAACGAGTCCGGCGGCGGCCATGTGACCGGCCTGGCGCATTCCGCCCCCAAGCCGTTGGCGCACACGTCGCGCCCGCCCGATGAACTCGCTGTCCCCCACCAGCACCGAACCGACGGGGGCGGACAACCCCTTGGAAAGGCAGAACATCAGGGCGTCGACTTGGCCACAGATGCGGCCCACGCTCACGCCGAGTGCCGCGGCGGCGTTGAAAACCCGCGCTCCATCGAGGTACACACTCATTCCGTGCTTGTGTGCGATGCCAGCCATCTCATCGATGTACTCCCCCGGGAGCGGGATGCCCCGGTTGAGGTCGTAGGTATTTTCCAGGCATAGCACCCGAGTGATGGCGGACTGGATACCACCCGTGCGTATGGCCGCTACCACCTCAGCGGGATCGAATCGTCCCTTGTGGCTCCTGAGTGGACGGGCCTGAACGCCGGAAAGGGCCGATATTCCCCCCACCTCGAGGTTAAAGATGTGCGTCTCCTCACCCACGAGGATTTCGTCGCCGCGCTGAGTCAACGCCTGGATTGCCACCTGGTTCCCCATCGTACCGGAGACGACGAATAATGCCTCCTCCTTGGCGAACAATCTCGCCGAGAAGGATTCCAACGCCCGCACGGACGGGTCCTCCCCCAGGATGTCGTCCCCGACCTCCGCCTCCATCATGGCCCGCCGCATCTCCGGCGTTGGTTGTGTCACAGTGTCGCTACGAAAATCTCTGGACCTGGTCAACGTGGCGCGCCTCCCATTGTCACTACAGTTGATCGTGCGATCGACGCCGACTTTCGCCGTACCTACGCCGACTCGTCGACGTTCACGGCCTTGTCCACTATCATCGTGAGCGCTGCGTCTCCCACCACATTGGCTGCGGTGCCGAACGAGTCCTGTATCATGAACAGCGCGACCATCAGACCGAGTCCCGTTCGGTCGAAGAGGAGCACCGTCTCGAGGATTCCCAGGGCAGCGGTGACCGAGCCCCCGGGCACGCCCACGGCGGCCACCTCAATGAACCCGAGGAGAAGGATGAACGGGAGGAACTGCCCGATGGGCGGGATCTGGCCCTTGGTGAGGAGCGACACCGTCAGCGCGGACATAGTTATCGCCATTGCGGCGCCGGGCAGATGGGCGATGTTGAACAACGGCATGCAGAAGTTGACGGACTCCTTCTTCACGGATG
>JAHDPS010000359.1 GCA_018434225.1 Bacillota bacterium | reverse complement strand
GAAGTGATATTCGCCGTCGAGGGCGAGGGGGCTTACAGCAGACTCAAGTACGAGAGCGGCGTGCATCGTGTGCAGAGGATACCGGTCACGGAGTCCGGCGGCAGAATTCACACGTCCACCGCGACGGTGGCGGTGCTGCCGCAGGCTGAGGAAGTGGACGTACAGATCGACCCGGGCGAACTGCGCGTCGATACGTTCTGCGCAAGCGGGCACGGCGGGCAGAGCGTGAACACGACGTATTCGGCCGTTCGCGTCACCCACCTCCCGACAGGGCTGGTCGTGAGCTGCCAGGACGAGAAGTCACAGTTGAAGAACAGGGAGCGCGCGCTCAGGGTGCTTCGCGCCAGGTTGCTCGACATCGCGAAGAGGGAGCAGCAGGAGGAGCTCGCGGAGGCTCGACGATCCCAGGTCGGGACCGGCGAAAGGAGCGAGCGCATAAGGACGTACAACTTTCCACAGTCGAGAGTGACAGACCATAGGATAGGCATGACCGTGCACAATCTCGAAGCCATAATGGATGGGGATATCGAGGATCTACTGGATGCGCTGGCCGCCGACGACCAGGCGCGATTGCTGGCGGCGGGCCAGTGAAGGCCGGCGGGGCCGTACCGTCGCCTCACGTGGTGAGGGAGGCCATAAGGTGGGGTGCTTCCCGCCTGGAGGAGGCGGGCATAGCCGGAGATGAGGCTGCCGGGGAAGCGGTCGTGCTCCTTTCGCATTGCGCCGGGATGGCCGTGCCGCGGCTGTACGCAATGGCGGACGGGGTTGCGCCGGCATCGATGCGCCGCTTCGAGGCGGCCATAGATCGAAGACGGGAGCGCGAACCCCTTCAGTACATCACCGGCACGCAGGAGTTCATGTCGTTGGAATTCAGGGTCGACCGGCGGGTCCTGATCCCAAGACCGGAGACCGAGGTGCTCGTGGAGACGGTCGTAGAATACCTGCGGGAGAGCGACGCGGCCGGCATCGCCGGTGCTGAGAACGCCGCCGGTGCGGAGCGCGCCGTTGGCGTGGAGAGCCCCGCCGGTGCGGCGGGGAATATGCCGCGCTTCGCGGACGTCGGCACCGGCAGTGGGGCGATAGCGGTCAGCATCGCCAGGTATGCGGGTTGCGGGGGGTATGCGCTCGATGCCAGCGAAGACGCTCTAGATGTGGCGCGGCTGAACGCCAGGCTTCACGGCGTCGACGATCGATTGGAGTTTCTCAATGGGGACTTGCTGGAACCGCTGGCCGGTCGAATCGGCACTGCCGGGCTGGACTGCGTGGTATCCAACCCCCCTTACATTACTCGGGAGGAATTCGAGCGCTTGCAGCCGGAGATAAGGGAATTCGAGCCCCGCATCGCCCTGTTATGCGACGACCTGTCCGGATTGTACGAGAGGCTTGCTCAACAGGCGGCCCGTATTTTGCGGCCGGGGGGGCTGTTGGCCGTAGAGGTGGGATACGGACAGGCGGACGTAGTAGCGCGGGTCTTTGGCGCGAGCGGACTGTATGGGGCGGTGGATCGGGTGAAGGATCTGCGCGGGATCGATCGCGTGGTTAGATGCAACTCGAACAAGCAACTTCATGTTTCGAGTATGTAATTGACGCAGAACGACGTGGAGTGACGGGCCAATGACGAAGGTGTTCAGGGTCGATCCCCGGGATCCCGACGAGCGATATCTGCAGGCTGCGGCTGAGATACTGAGAAGCGGCGGCCTCGTCGCTTTCCCCACCGAGACCGTGTACGGGTTGGGCGCGGACGCCAGGAGCGACGCTGCTGTCGCGCGCATTTTCGAGGCAAAGGGCAGGCCCCAGGATAATCCCCTCATAGTCCACGTGCACTCCTACGATGCGGTTCCCGCGCTCGTGCGGGAGCTGCCATCCAGGGCGGAAGTGCTTATGTACCGGTTTTGGCCGGGTCCCCTCACGCTCGTGTTGAGGAAATCCGGTATACTTGCGGAAAGGGTCAGCCCCGGCCTGGAGACGGTAGGGGTGCGGATGCCCGACCATGAGGTCGCCCTCAGGTTGATCAGGATCGCCGGTTTGCCGGTGGCGGCGCCGAGCGCGAACGTTTCGGGCAGGCCTAGCCCCACGTCGCCCACACACGTACTACGCGACCTGGACGGCAGGATAGACGCGGTTGTCGATGGCGGCCCGTGCGGGATCGGAGTCGAATCCACGGTGCTCGATCTCACGGTCGTGCCGCCCGCGATATTGCGGCCCGGCGGGACCACTCGCGAGGACATCGAGGAAGTGTTGGGGGATGTTGTCGTGGACCATCCGGTCCAGACCGAGGGAGACTGGGCTCCCAGATCGCCGGGCATGAAATACAGGCATTATGCACCCGCGGCGCAGGTGTACCTCGTGGAGACCGGAGCCGACGGCTCCGATCCGCTGGCCCGATTCGCGGAGGAATATCACATCCGGGGCCTGAAAGTGGGGGTGTTGGCCAGCTCCGAGAGGTGCTCCGCGATGGGGGAAAGGGTCGAGCGGCCCGGCATCGTCTGGATAGACGCCGGCAGCGAGCGCGACCTCGCTTCAGTCGCCCGCGATCTCTTCGACAACTTGCGCAGGTTCGACGACCTTGGCGTCGATGTAATAATAGCCCAGGCCTTTCCGGAGACGGGTATGGGCCTCGCCATCATGAACAGACTTCTGAAGGCCGCCGGGGGGAGGGTGTTGCGCGGTGAAGATTAGGGTTCTCCTCGTGTGTACGGGCAACACATGCAGAAGCAGCATGGCCGAGGCGATCCTCAAGCACCTCGCTGCGGCGTCGGGGATCGCGGGGCTGGAGGTGCGCTCCGCGGGAACCGCGACGATTGACGGCGTCCCCGCGAGTGGACACGCCGTATCGGTGATGAGAGAGCGGGGATTGGACATCACACGGCACCGTTCGACCAGGTTGACGAGCGAACTGGTCCAATGGGCAGACATTATACTTACCATGACAAGGGAGCAGGCCCTTTTCATCAGGGATACATTTGGAGCGGGGGCCAACGTGTTTACCCTGCGGGAATACGCGGACGGTCTCGGCGCGGACGGCCTCGTCGCTGGAGGGGACACCGCTGGAGGAAGCGCCTTGGTGGAAGACGCGGCGCGGGACGCCGCGGGGGATATCGAAGACCCGTGGGGCCGTGCGGCGGGCGCGTACCGTGAGGTGGCCGGTCAGATCGAGGAGGCATTGAAGCGAGCCATTCACAGAATGTCGGATCGTGGAATGTTGGATCGTGGCGATGAGCGCGAGGCCGGCTCCACCTGATTATCCCAGTTCACACGGCCCGCCTCGTTTACTTTTGTTTGTAGCTGGTTGTATAATGAAGGCGAACGCAAGGGGGGCCTCCCTTACTCCGAAGGTAGGCCCTGTATCATGCCCGGCAATGCCGGGAGTGGATGCAGCGAACCGTGCGGTTCGACGCGGAGGTGCGGTTGTGAAGATCGCGATGGCCAGCGACCACGCTGGATTCCAGATGAAGAGGATGCTCAAGGAATTTCTCGCGAGCCTTGGCCACGAGGTCCGCGATTTTGGCGCGGATTCCGAAGACCCTGTCGATTATCCCGACACCGGCAGGGAAGCGGCGTTGAGCGTAGCCGCGGGGGATTCCGACGTGGGCATATTGATTTGCGGCACAGGGATAGGGATGAGCATCGTGGCCAACAAGGTCCCGGGCATAAGGGCTGCCCTATGCAATGATGTGGTGTGCGCCCGCTTGACCCGCGAGCATAACGACTCGAATGTCCTTGCCCTCGGCGCTCGGGTGATCGGAAACGAGACTGCCCGGGAATTGGTCGGGACGTGGCTATCCACGGATTTTGTCGGGGGGCGGCACACCCGTAGGGTGGAGAAGATATCCGCGATGGATCGGGAGTTCCGCAAGGCGCTCTGATCGCGCGCGGGGAATCGGAGGTATCCAGGAATTGGATCTTCAGACTATCAAATCACAGGTGAAAAGCATAGTAGATGGTCTGCTGGCCGTCGCCGGGCTGAAGACCGGGCATATCCTGGTGGTGGGTTGCAGTACAAGCGAAATACTGGGCAGAAAGATAGGCTCCGCGGGGAGCCCCGAGGTGGCGTCGGCCGTGCTCGAGGTGATCCTTGAAGCGACGAGGCCGCGCGGTATTTTCTTGGCGGCCCAATGCTGCGAGCATTTGAATAGGGTGCTGGTGGTCGAGGAGGCGTGCGCCGAGAAGTATAATCTCGACCCGGTGACGGTCCTGCCGGTGCCGAAGGCGGGTGGCGCGTTCGCGGGTATGGCAATGCAGACGCTGGACAAGCCCGTTGTCGTGGAATCCATTAAGGCTCATGCCGGCATCGACATAGGCAGCACGTTGATAGGCATGCACCTGAGGCCCGTCGCCGTCCCGGTCAGGCTTCCCAACAAGAAGGTGGGCGAGGCCTACGTCGTCAGCGCGAGGACGAGGCCGAAGCTTGTCGGCGGTGAGCGCGCCGTGTACAAGAAGGACAAGATCGATTCCGAGTTCGGGAAGGGAGTGGACTGCTGATGGTGATTGCCGGGCCCCGGGGGGTTCGCCTCCTGGAGCACCCGCTCATTCAGCATAAACTCACTTTGATTCGAGACCGGAACACCGGCGTCAAGGAATTCCGCGAGCTGGTCGAGGAGATCTCGCTCTTGATGGCGTACGAGGTCACTCGGGACCTCCCGCTCCAGGAGGTCGAGATCGTCACCCCCGTGGCGCCGGCGAAATCCAGGGTCATTCAGGGAAAGAACCTGGCGGTCGTTGCCATACTGCGGGCGGGCCTTGGAATGGTGCCGGGCATCATCAGATTGATCCCGAACGCAAAGGTGGGCCACGTCGGTCTTTATCGCGATCCGGTCACCCTTGCTCCGGTGCAATACTACTGCAATCTTCCATCCGACTTATCGGAACGAGACGTCGTGCTCGTCGACCCGATGCTGGCAACGGGCGGGTCCATAGCGCGGTCTATCGACATTCTAAAGGACAAGGGCGCGAGGAGCGTCCAAACGATGTGTATCATCGCGGCACCGGAGGGTATCGATGTCGTCAGGGATAAGCACCCGGACGCGGAGATATTCGCCGCCGCGGTCGATGATAGACTAAACGATCACGGCTACATAGTGCCGGGTCTTGGTGACGCGGGGGACAGGCTCTTCGGCACCAGTTAGTGCGCGGAACCATCCGGCGGATTGCCGAGTCCCTCTAATTGGGGGTATTGCGATTGATCAGGCCTTCCTGGGACGAGTATTTCATGGAAGTGGCGGAGGTCGTCGCGAGGAGGTCCACGTGCTTGCGGAGGCAGATCGGGGCGATCCTCGTGAAGGATAAGAGGATCCTCGCGACGGGTTACAATGGTGCGCCGAGCGGCCTTCGCCACTGCGTGGAATGCGGTTGTCTCAGGGAGGAGCTCAAGGTTCCATCGGGGGAGCGGCACGAGATATGCCGCGCGCTGCACGCCGAGCAGAATGCTATAGTGCAGGCCGCGCGCTACGGGATCAGCGTCAAGGATTCCACGCTGTACACTACGGTGGAGCCGTGCGTGTTGTGCGCGAAGATGCTGATAAACGCCGGCATCGTGAAGATCGTGTTTCGAGACAGGTACCCCGATGAACTTGCGAGACAGATGCTCGGCGAGGCATCGATAGTCGTCGAGCGGTACAATGGAACATAAAGCCGGGGGCCGGGGGGATGGAAATGGCTACACTGCCCGTTAAGACGAAGACGATTTCTCTGCCACGGCCGAACAACCTGAAGCCGACCCTCGAATCCACCGCGCTGAAGCTCATGGAGGAAGCGGGGGAGCTCGCGGCCGCTATCATCCGGTTCAGGGGACTGGACCAGCCCAAGCAGGATCTGGACCATCAGTCGGCCCACCAGCTCATCGGGGAGCTGCTTGATGTCGCCCAGACTGCCGTCACGATGATGTTCGTCCTGGAGGAGCATTATGACGTCGATGTCGAGAGAGCGTTGGGTGAGCACGTGGACAAGCTAATCAGGAAGGGATACCTCGTGATCTGAAGGCGGCCGCCTCGACGCCGCCGGGTGCACTAAGCAGCGCGCGATGCGCAATGTAGTCGCAGCACACGGGATTCGCGGAGTGCGAGGCATCCTCCGGTTGACGGTGCTCCGCGGCCAACCTATAATTCTGTTGGGGAGGGGTTCCTCCTTGGCCAAACACGCAGCAGCTCTGGCAATATCCGGTATAATGGCTCTCGGCCTCACGCCGCTGGTGAGGATGATAGCCCTTAGGATGAACGCCGCCGTAGTGCCCGGAGATAGGAGTGTGCATACGCATCCCATTCCTCATCTGGGAGGAGTCGCCATATACCTGGGATTCCTGGCGGCCACCCTGTTGGTGGTTCCGTCCCCGTCGGACGAGGTATGGGGCGTCCTCATCGGTGGCGGCCTTGCGTTGGTCCTGGGGATCGTCGATGACTTCCGCGCTTTGCGGCCGGGCGTCAAGCTTGCCGGACAGGTAGCGGTGGCGCTGGTGTTGGTCTCTTTCGGGGTGAAGATTGACTTTCTGACGAATCCATACGGCGGCATGATCCTTTCCGGAAGACTGGCGGCACCGCTCACTGTTTTCTGGGTGGTGGCGCTGATGAACGTGGTGAACCTGATCGATGGCCTGGACGGTCTCGCCGCGGGCACGGTGGCCATCGCGGCGCTCACGCTGATGTTTGTGGCCGCGCAGCGATCACAGGTTCTGCCGGCGATAATGGCCGGGGCCATAGCCGGCAGCTCACTCGGGTTTCTGCCTTACAACTTCAATCCCGCCAGGATTTTCATGGGGGATGCCGGGGCGATGTTCCTGGGTTGCGCTCTGGCCGTCGTGTCGGTGGAGGGGGCCCTCAAGAGCGCGGCCGCTATAGCCCTGGTGCCAGTGATAGCGCTGGGGCTGCCGATATTCGACACGGCGTTCGCCATCCTGCGCAGGATGGTGAACGGCAGGTCCCCTGCTGCGGCCGACAGGGGACACATACATCACAGGCTTCTGGAGATGGGGTTGAACCAGAGGCAGACTGTTATCTTGCTATACATGGCGAGCGGACTTCTCGGGCTCACCGCCATGCTTTCGGCGGAGCTCGGTTTCCGGACTTCAGTGCCCATCACGCTTCTTGTGGTAGTCGGGATGTTCGCGGCGGCGAAGGTCCTGGGCATCCTGGACCTGAGGGATCAGAGGCGGGTCAACAAGGCGCGTTGAGCGGGCAGTCGTAGGCGGGTGCGGTTGTTGGCAAGACCCAAGGTCATGGTCGTTTTTGGAACGAGGCCCGAAGCTATAAAGATGGCGCCCGTCGTACGGCAACTGGAGCAGTACCGAGACGTCATTGATAATGTTGTCGCTGTAACCGGGCAGCATCGAGAGATACTGGACAGTGTCCTGAATCAGTTCCACATCTCCCCCTCTCACGATCTGAACGTGATGAGACCCAGCCAGGACCTTGCGGGGACGATGGCTAGAGCCTTGCAGGGCCTTAGCGGGGTTCTTTTGTTGGAAAGACCGGATATTGTGCTGGTTCACGGGGATACGCTTACGACCCTCGCGGGCGCCCTGGCCGCGTACTTCGCGGGTTGCGCCGTGGGGCACGTTGAGGCCGGGCTCAGGACGGGCGATAAGAGGGCGCCGTTCCCCGAGGAAATGATGAGGGATCTGACGGACCGGTTGAGCGACCTCATGTTCCCGCCCACGGAATGGGCGAAACGGAACCTCCTTAGAGAGGGGCTTTCACCCGATCGGATGTTCGTCACCGGCAATACTGGCATCGATGCGCTGCTCATGACGGTGGGTGGGGATTACGAGTTCCGTGACCCCGAATTGGCGAAGGCCGTGAAGGGCAGGTTCATCCTGGTGGAGGTCCACCGGCGCGAGAACTTCGGCGAACCTCTGAGGAGGATCTGCGAGGGCCTCCGGCGTATCGCGTTGTCCGTCGGGGGCATCGACACGATCGTGTCTGTTCATCCGAACCCGAACGTTGGGCCGGTGATCCGCGAGACCCTGGGCGGGCTCGACGGAGTGAGGCTGTTCGGGCCCTTCGACTATGTTGAATGGGCGCATCTCATGAAGCGATGCCACCTGATCGTCACGGATTCGGGCGGGCTCCAGGAGGAGGCGCCTTCTCTGGGCAAACCGGTGCTCCTGGCCCGGGAAAAAACGGAGAGACCGGAGGCGATCGAGGCCGGCACCGTAAGGCTCGTGGGGAGCGACCCCGGTCTCATACTGGATTCGGTGAGAGAACTGGTAGAGGACGAGGATGCCTACGATAGAATGTCGAAGGCGTCCAACCCGTTTGGAGACGGTAGAGCCGGCGAGAGGACGGTCGGCGCTATTCTCAACTTCTTCGGGATCGGCGGACGGCCCGAGGAATTCCGGTGTGGCGGAAGGGGTGGTGAAGGGGTTTGAGCGTTGAGGTTCTAAACAAGGTCCGTGAGGCGGAGAAGGCGGCGGGCGAACTCGTGGAAGCGGCCAGGGCGCGGGCTGCTGAGATGCTCAGTAGCGCGGAGGCGGAGGCCGAGAGAATCGTGGAGCGAGCCCGCGAAGGAGCCGAGGCGGAGTCCAGGAAGACTGCGGAGTCGCTCCTTGCGGCTGCCGGTCGGGAGGCTGAGAAGATCGGAAAGGAAGCCCAGGCGGGCGCGGACGAGTATGCTGCGGAGGCCTCCGGGCGCATGGATCGCGCGGTCGATCTGATCGTGGAAAGGGTAGTGAAGGCCGATGGCCGTAGCTAGGATGAAGAAGGTGACCGTCCTCGGTCACCGGTGCATTATGAAGGACGTTGTCTCCGCCCTCCAGGATATGGGGTGCGTCCAGGTGATAAACCTGAGAGAGCGCCTGTCCCAGGAGGAGTTGGAGTCCCTGCCGGGCGCTCGGGGGGCATCGGCGGGGGTGTCGCAGGCCGGCGACGTCGAGGAGAGGCTTTCCAGGGTCTCGCATTGCATCTCTTACCTTGGCAAGTTCGAGACCCAGAAAAGGGGCCTGATCGACAGCTTCGTGGGGCCGAAAGAGCGTATCCCATCCGGTCGCTTTGAGCGGGCCGTCGTCGAGTTCGACGAGGCGCCCGTGTACGAGGCGTGCCTAAAGGACGAGCAGGCCTCGACCGAGGCCCGGGCCGAAAGGGCCAGGTTGGATAGTCAGATATCGTTGCTGGAGGGCTGGGCGGACCTCGACATACCGGTCGAGGAGCTGGGCGAAGGGCCCGGTCTCTGCGTTATAGCGGCGTCGTGCGCGATCGCCGATTACGGGCGCCTGGAGGAGGACCTGGCGGGATATCCGGTCCATCTCGAGAGAGTATCCGAAACGGTCGGCACAACGCGTTTTGTGGTGTTTTACCTGCCCGGGTACGAGGAAGTGACGAGCGCGTTCGCCGCGCGGGGAGTCTCCCGCGCCTCGTTCGCCGATCTCAGGGGAACGCCCGAACAGATACTGGGCGAGGCTCGATCGCGGCTCCTCGAACTCGACGGGCGTGAGGAAGCCATCAAAGCCCGTGGCCGGGATCTGATCGAGCACCGGCTCGACCTGCAGATTCTGCACGATCACCTGGCGGCCGTCAAATCCCGTGGCCAGATGAGGGATAGGCTTGCGGAGACGGATTCCGCGTTCGCCCTCGAGGGCTGGGTCAAGGCCCGTAACCTCGGTGCGCTCAAGGATGGACTTGAAAGGCTGTCCGACACCGTTGAGGTGTTCGCCGAAGACCCGTCACCCGAGGACGATGTGCCGGTGAGCCTGGAGAACCATCCGCTGGTGCAGCCGTTCGAGATAGTCACGAACATATACGGATTCCCAAAGTACAATGAGCAAGACCCAACGCCGCTCTTGGCGCCGTTCTTTTTTGTTTTCTTTGGATTGGCCCTCACTGACGCGGCCTACGGTATAGCGCTGGCAGTGATATTCTGGTATCTCATGAAGAAGTACCGGGTTCCCCAGGGCGAGCGAAAGTTCTACATGCTGATGATATACTGCGGTATCTCCACCACCATATTCGGCGCGATGGCGGGTGGATGGTTCGGCAACCTATTCGATTTCCTGCCGAAGAGCATGGGATTCCTCAAGTCGTTCCGCTCGCTGTTCTTCGTGTTCGATCCGATGGAGCAGCCACTGACGTTCATGGCCATATCCCTCGCTCTGGGGGTGTTCCAGGTATGGTTCGGCATTCTCGTCAAGCTTTCCGCCAACGTGAGGGCGGGGGCCGTCCTCGATGGATTGATGGACCAGGTCCCCTGGCTCGTGCTCATACCGTCGCTTGTCCTCATGGCGGTGACCGGCGCGGGCGTTGCGCCCTCGCTTTCGGTGCTCGCGTCCAGGCTATCCCTTGGCGCGGCCCTGGCGATAGTCGTGACCCAGGGACGCAACACGAAGAACATCTTCCTCAAGCCGTTCACGGGGCTTTACGCGTTGTACGGTGGAGTGGGCTACTTCAGTGACGTCCTGTCTTACACCAGGCTGCTGGCTCTCGGCCTGGCCACCGGGGTCATCGGGAACGTCATCAACCAGATAGGCGATTTGGCCAGGAGCATGATACCTGGAGCCGGAATCGTCATCATGGTGACCATCATGGTTGGCGGACACGCGTTCAACCTGTTCATCAACGTGATTGGAGCATTCATCCATTCGGGGCGCCTTCAGTTCGTGGAGTTCTTCACCAAGTTCTTCGAAGGAGGGGGAAAGGGCTTCAAGCCGTTCAAGAAGGAGACCAAGTACGTTACCATCGAGTAGTGCATCAGATTTCGGGGGAGGTCAGGCGTAATCATGAACATCAGCGCAATGGTAATCGGCCTTAGTGCGGCCGCTGTCGGTGTGCTTTGCGTAACATTGACGATCATTCTCAAGTTGACTACCGGCGGGCTGGCTCTCGCCGTTCTCGGCGCCGCACTGGCGGTGTTCCTCGCCGGCATAGGCTCAAGCATCGGTGTCGGCATCGCGGGCGAGGCCTCAGCGGGCGTCGTCACCGAGGATCCGGAGAAGTTCGGCAAGCTGTTGCTACTGCAACTCCTCCCAGGTACTCAGGGAATATACGGGTTCCTCGCGGGCTTTCTCGTCATGTTCAGACTGGGGCTGCTCGGCGGCGGCGCGCCGGCTTTGACGATCGAGCAGGGATGGCAGTTCTTCTTCGCCTGCATGCCCGTGGCCCTCAGCTGCATGGTTTCGGGCCTCTACCAGGGACGAGCCTCAGTGGCGGCAATCGGCATCGTTGCAAAGAGACCGGAGGAATCCGGTAAGGCGCTCATCATCCCGGCGATGGTTGAGACGTACGCCGTTCTCGGACTACTCGCGTCCGTCCTCCTCATCATCGGAGTCAAGATCTGATTGGAGTGTCCTTGATGGGACTTGATAAAATACTCGAAAAGGTCCACTCGGACGCCCGGGCGGAGGCCGCGCGAATAGATGCGCAGGCGAAGGAACAGGTGCAGGCGATGATGAGGGCCGCGGAGGAAAAGGGCCGCGCGCTGGCGGCGGAGATCGCCGAGAAGGCCGGGGCCCAGGCGGAGGAGCAAGCGAAACGCGTCATTACACTCGCCGGGCTGGACGCTCGCAGGCGGGGATTGGACGCTAAACAACGCCTGATAAAGCAGGCGTTCGACCGGGCGGAATCGCGGCTGGCCGCAATTCCTGACGAGGAGTACTGCGCCCTCATACGTAAGATGCTATTGCGCACTGTGAAGACGGGTGACGAGGAGATCATAATCTCGAACCGCGACGCGTCCAGGATAACCCCGTCGTTCATCGCCGAGGTGAACGCGGCGCTGGCGGCCTCGGGAAGGAAGGGTAACCTCAGGCTCTCCCCGACCACCAGGGAGATGCTTGGAGGATTCGTGCTGGCCGAGGGGAGAGTCGAATCCAACAACACTTTCGACGTCGCCCTGAGACTACATCGGGATGACCTGGAACCGGAAGTCGCCCGCGTGCTGTTCGGCGAAGCCGGCGGGTCACAGGGGTGATTTGATGCCCGCGATTGCGCTTAGGATCAGAGATGAGACTGAATACGCGAACTCGGTGGCGCGCGTCCGGGTACTCGAGACCCGCCTGCTCGACAGGGCGGTGCTGGAACGCATGGTGGATGCGGGGTCGGCCGAGGAGGCCCTAAGGATCCTCGGGGAGACGGAGTACTCCGAGGCTCTCGGCGCCGCGAGCGGTCCGGCCGAGTTCGAGAGCGTGTTGGCGACCGAACTGAAGAGGGTGTACGATTACGTCCGGGGGTTTTCTCCGGACCCCGCGCTCCTCGACGTTCTCTCGCTGAGATTCGACCTTCACAACGTGAAGGTATTGTTGAAGGAGAAGTACCTCGGCGGAGTCAGGGTGCAGGGCGCCATCGCCGGCGGCGGGAGCATGGATGTGGATAGGGCCCGTGCTGCGATCGTGTCGGGCGACTACCGCGGACTCCCCGAGGATTACGCGGCGGTGGTGGAGAAGGCGGAGCGGGCGCTCGAGGAAACCGGAGATCCCCAGGTGATCGACATGGTGGTCGACGGGGAGATGTTCAGGCTGGGGCTCGAGATCGCTAAGGACAGCCGCTTCGAGCTGCTCGAACAGATATGGACCACGATGATCGACGTGACCAACATCAAGAGCCTGGTGAGGATCAACCGGATGGGCAGGGGCAGGGATTTTCTCCGGAGCTGCCTGATAGACGGCGGGCTGGTCCCGGCGCCGGTCCTTCTTGGATTGCACGGCGAGGCGCCCTCCTCGGTCGCCGACGCCCTGCGCTACACCCGTTACGCCAGGCTGGCCGAAGAGGGCCTGAAGCAGGGATCGCGCTTTGAACTCCTGGGGGACAACTTCATCACGGGGTTCTTGAAGAGCGTGAGGCACAAGGCGTTCGGGCCCGAGCCGGTCATCGCTTACATCCTGGCCAAGGAGACGGAGGTCCGTAATCTGAGGGTGATCATCACCGGTAAGATAAACAGCCTGCCGCCGGCGGCGATCCGCGAAAGGCTGCGTGATACCTATGTCTAAAGTCGCGGTGATCGGGAACAACGACGCCGTGCTGGGATTCAAGGCCCTGGGAGTGACCGTGTTTCCCGTCTCCACCGCGGGACAGGCGGAGGAGGCCCTGAGGGAGGCGTCCAGGCGCGAGTTCTCGGTGGTTTTCATAACCGAACCATATGCGGCCGGGATAGAGCCGGTCATAAGGGATATGAGGTCGAGGCCGGCTCCGGTG
>JAHDPS010000042.1 GCA_018434225.1 Bacillota bacterium | reverse complement strand
GGGTGCGCTTCTCTATCCCGCGACCCGCGCGACCCGCGTCCGAAAGGGCATCTCGTATGATGCCGAGGAGGAGATCCTCGGCGAGATGCCGAGAGCACGAGCACGAAACCAGTATGCCCCCCGGATTAAGAAGCTTTATCGCCCTGAGGTTGATCTCCTTATAGCCGCGCGCCGCCCCTTCGAGCGCCTCCCGGGATTTGGCGAACGCGGGGGGATCCAGGATCACCATGTCGTACCTGTCCCCGGACCTCTCCCGGCGCCGCAACTCGTCGAATGAGTTCGCCGCGGTGAACCGGCAGACGCCTTCCACCCCGTTCAGCCTCGCGTTCTCGCGGGCCACGCCCGCGGCCCACTCGGAGGCGTCGATCCCCTCTACCTCCACCGCGCCGCCCGCGGCCGCGTGGACGGAGAATCCCCCCGTGTAGCAGAAGCAATCGAGAACCCTGAGCCCCCCGGACAGTCGCCTGACCGCCTCCCGGTTCTCGCGCTGATCCAGGAAATGGCCGGTTTTCTGGCCTTTCTCCACGTCGACGATGAACGACAGCCCGTTCTCGTCTATCAGTATCCGGGGATCGAACCGCTCGCCGACGAAACCCGCCCGCCTATCCAGGCCCTCGAGATCCCGGACGGGGGCGTCGTTGCGTTCGTATATTCCGGCGGGCGAAATCTGGTCCCTGAGGACGGATACAATGACATCCTTCCATTTGTCGATCCCCAGGGCGAGGGTTTGAATAACGAGGTAGTCGCCGAATTTGTCCACTATGAGGCCGGGGAGGAAGTCCGCCTCCCCGAACACGAGGCGGCAAGATCCCGCGCCGGGGATCGCCCTGCTCCTGTACTCCCGCGCCGCGCGGATGCGCCTTGCAAAGAAGTCCTCGCCTATCTCCTCATGATCTCGCGTCAAGATCCTCACGGTGATCTGCGAGGAGGGATTGATGTATCCGCGGCCGATGAACCTGCCGCGGAAATCCACAACATCAACTATGTCGCCCGGTCCATACCGCCCGTTGATCTCCAGGATCTCGTTCCTGTAAACCCATGGGTGGCCCGCGGCGACCCGGTGGTGCAGACCCCTTCCAATCTGTACGACGGCCATCGGACTCCATCCCCTAGGAGACGCCCATGAGGTAACGCTCTGCGGATACCGCAGCTACGGCGCCATCCGCCGCCGCCGTCACGATCTGGCGTAGAACCTTCACCCTGACGTCGCCAGCCGCGAATATGCCCGGGACCGATGTCCTGAGCGTGTTATCTGTAATAGCGTACCCCGCGGCGTCAAGTTCCACGACTCCCTTGAGAAACTCGGTGTTGGGACTGAAGCCCACGTAGATGAACACCCCGTCGGCCTCAACCAGCGTCTTCTCCCCGGTCACGGTATCGCGCAATACGATCCCTTCGACCCTGTCGCTCCCCTCGATGGCCGTAACCACGCTGTTCCAGGCGAACGCTATTTTGTCGTTGGACATTGCCTGGTCTTGAAGGTACTTATTCGCCCTGAGGGCGTCGCGCCTGTGCACGACCGTGACCCTCGAGGCGATCCTCGCCAGGAATATAGCCTCCGTGATGGCGGAGTCTCCCCCGCCCACGACCACTACCCGCTTGCCCCTGAAGAAGGCGCCGTCGCAGACGGCGCAATACGACACGCCCCTGCCCCTTAGCTCGCGCTCCCCGGGAACCCCGAGGGGCTTCTCGCGGGTCCCGGTGGCGATTATCACCGTCTTCGACACGAGCCGCTCGTCTGTCGTGTGCACCGCGAACTCACCGAGGCCTGTCTCAATTGACGTCGCTTCCGCGAGGGTGATCCCCGCCCCGAATCTCTTGGCCTGTTCCTCCATGGCCGTCATCAGCCCGGGACCGTCCACGCCGTCGGGGAAACCGGGATAATTATCTATGGCGAGCGTCGTCGCCGCCTGCCCGCCCGGGGCCGTCCTCTCAAGTATGACGGTGTTCAGCCCCGACCTCGAAGCGTATATCCCCGCGGTCAGGCCGCAGGGTCCCCCACCTATCACCGCAACGTCGTACATGCGCGCGGATGCCCCTCCACTACTTGGATTGCGCTTCCTTCTCCTTTTTAGCCTGCTCGATCACTTCTTCGGCGACACTCGAGGGTATCTCTTCGTAGTGGGAAAACTCCATCGAGTGAACGCCCCTGCCCTGGGTCATGGACCTCAGGTCGATCGCGTATCGCGTCATCTCGGCGAACGGCACCAGGCCCTTGATCACCTGGTTGTTGCCGCGCGGTTCCATCCCCAGGATCTTGCCCCTCTTTTTGTTCAGGTCCCCCATGACGTCTCCCATGAACTGGTCCGGGACAGTTACCTCCACCTTCATTATGGGCTCGAGCAAGATGGGCTTCGCGTCCAGGCAGCCCTTCTTGAACGCCATCGAGGCGGCGATCTTGAACGCCATTTCGGAGGAGTCAACCGGGTGATACGACCCATCGTAGAGCGTGACGCGAATGTTGGTCACCGGGTATCCCGCAAGCACGCCCTCAACCATGCATTCTCGGATGCCCTTCTCAACCGCCGGTATATACTGCCTGGGAACCGATCCCCCGAATATCTTGTCGACAAACTCGAAGTCGTTGCCCGGTTCGAGCGGACTGAGCTCGAGGAACACGTGACCGTACTGCCCGCGCCCGCCCGTCTGCTTCTTGTGCTTGCCCTCCACCTTGGTGGTGCCCCTGATCGTCTCCTTGTAGGGCACCTTCGGCGCGTCCAGGGCCACGTCTACGCCGAACTTCCTCTTCAGGCGCTCGGTCGTTATGTCAAGGTGCAGCTCCCCCATCCCCGACAGTATGGTCTCGAATGTCTGGGGATTCCTCTCCACCTTCAGCGTGGGATCCTCTTCGGTGAGCCTCGCCAGCCCGGAGCCGATCTTTTCCTCATCGCCCTTGGACCTCGGCTTCGCGGCCACGGAGAACACCGCGGCGGGGAAACTGGTCGCCTCGTATATTACGGGGTTGGCGGCGTCCGATAGCGTGTCGTTGGTGGTGGTCTCCTGGAGCTTCGCTACGGCCGCGATGTCGCCCGCGCACACCTCCGCCACGGCCTCCTGCTGCTTGCCCTTCAGGATGAATACCTGGCCTATCCTCTCGTTGCGGTCCTTCGCGGCGTTGTACACCTGCGAATCAGATTTGATGATACCCGAGTACACGCGGAATACCGTCAGGCGCCCGACGTACGGGTCGGCCATCGTCTTGAAGACGAGCGCGGAAAACGGGGCGTCGCTGCTGACGGGTCGCGCTACTTCGGTCTTCGTCTTCGGGTTGATCCCCTTCGCCTCGCCGGCGTCCGACGGGGACGGCATGTAGGCCGCTATGGCATCGAGGATGGGCTGCACGCCGATATTGCGCAGGGACGAGGCGCACAGTACCGGAACGATCTTGCCCGCCAGTACGCCCTTTCGTATACCGGTCTTCACCTCGTCCAGGGTGAGCTCCCCTCCATCAAGGTACTTCATGAGGAGCTCGTCGTCGCCCTCCGCCGCCGCCTCGACCAGCGCACCCCTGAGTTCCTCCGCGCGCCCCTTGAGGTCGGCGGGGATGTCGCCCACCTGGGGTTTCTGTCCCTGGCCCTCCTGATATGTCACGGCCTTCATCTCCACCAGATCGACCACTCCGCGGAAGGACGCCTCCTGTCCGATGGGGAGCTGGAACGGCACTACCTTCGATCCGAACGATTTCTTCAGGGAATCCACGGCGTTGTCAAAGTTCGCGTTCTCGCGGTCGATCTTGTTGGCGACGATCATCCGCGGCAGGTTCTTCTCATCGGCGTACTGCCAAACGAGATCCGTGCCCACTTCGACTCCCGAGACCGCATCTATGAGGATGACCGCACAGTCACTGACCCTTAAAGCGGATTTGACTTCACCGACAAAATCGAAGTAACCAGGCGTATCGAGGATGTTGATCTTGATGCCGGACCACTCGGCCGGGGCAATCGATGTGCTGATGCTGACCTTTCTCTTGATTTCCTCGGGGTCGAAGTCCATGACGGTGTTGCCGTCGTCCGTCTTTCCCAGCCTGTCCACCATCCCGGTGTCGAAGAGCATCGCTTCGGCCAGGGACGTCTTTCCCGCCCCGCTGTGAGAGATGAGAGCTACATTCTTTATCATCTCGGCAGTGTAACGCTTAATCAAAAGAACACTCCTCCTCGATTGCGCCTGCGCAATCATAAATAGGATCGATGCCGGGCCGGCATCGACACCAGTCCTCATGAACCAGAATTCATGGTATAAGCAAACAAATTATACCTGAAAGGGCGGCGACATTCAAGAAAACCCCCCGCCCAGAATGGGTTTCACGCCTCGTGCACCTTTCGCCCTCCAACTATGTTCAATGCCACCCTGGTCGAAAGGATCTCCTCCGGTTCACACGAGAATATGTCGCGAGACAGCGCGATGAAGTCCGCGACCTTCCCCGGCTCAATCGAGCCCTGCCAATCTTCGCTGTAAGACGCGTATGCAGGCCCCATAGTGTACGCGCGGACCGCCTGTTCTACAGTCACGCGGTGTTCATGATACCACGGCCGCGAGCCCGGTTCGTCCTCCCTCTTCCTGGCGACCGCGGCGAAAATTCCCCTGAGCGGATCGATCGTCTCGACGGGGGCATCGGAGCCAAACGCAAGTACAGATCCGGTGTCACCGAGCATCTTGAATGCGTACGAGTGAGCGGCCCTGGCTCCCCACAACCTATCGGCCACGTAGCGATCGGACGTGGCGTGGACCGGCTGTACGGACGCTACTCTCACAGTCCTGGCGAAGCGGTGGAGGTCGTCGGGATGGATGATCTGCGCGTGCTCGACCCTGTGTCTCAGTCCGGCCTCCCTGGATTGAGCGTCGTACAGCTCGAGGACATCCAACACCTTGCGATTGGCGGCATCCCCTATGGCGTGGATTGCCGCGGAAATGCCGGCCCTAACCGCCATACCGACCGTCCGCTCGAGTTCCTCGCGCGAGATGGAGGGGATGCCTCGTTCGGCCGTCCCTTCGTATGGTTCGAGCATATCCGCCGTCTGCGAATTCAGCGAGCCGTCGGCGAATAACTTCACCCCGCCTACCCTGAGGAACCGGCCGCCGAATCCCGAACGTATCCCCAGCCGGATGGCGTCCTCGAGATTAGCGGCGGGTATGTAGAGGCAGGCCCGCAGGGTGAGGGCGCCGTCCATTTCGAGCCGCTGGAATGTCCCGAGGGTGTCCGCGCCCTCCATTGCGTGAACCCCCACGAGCCCCAGTCCATTAGCCATTTTCAGCCCGGATACGACCGCGCTACGAATGTCCTCCCCCGTGGGCTTCGGAATGCAGCGTTCTATCAACGGCATGGCGTTCTCGCCGATTATGCCCGTGGGATCTCCGTGGGGGTCGAGGTCTATCCGCCCGCCCTCGGGCGCCCTTGCTCCCATTCCGATCCCGCAGATCTTCAGCGCCAGGCTGTTCACCCACATGGTGTGGCAATCGAAACTGAGCAGGGCCACGGGATGATCGCCGCAAACGGAGTCCAGGTGGCGCCTGTTCGGGAACGCAGCTCCCTCCCAGGCATTCTTGTTGAACCCGCCCCCGAGCACCCATGCTCCTTCTGGAGCGCTCTTCACCGCCTCGCCCACCATTTGGAGCGCACTCTCAAGGCTCGAGACGCCCTCCAGCATCACCCTGCTCAGTCCCAGGGAGAACATCAGGAAATGGGTGTGCGAGTCGGTCAACCCAGGGATGACGGTCATCCCGTACAGGTCCACCTTACGCGTTCCGGGCCTCGCGCACCCCAGAATCTCATCGTTCGATCCGGTGGCCAGGATAATGCCGCGATCCTCCAATATGGCCTCGGCCACTGATCCCCTCGAATCCATCGTATGCACCCTGCCGTTGAAGTAGATGACAGCCACGATCCATCCCTCCACTGAAGCAAAAAAGCATGGGGGCCTTTAGGAAATAGTTCAACGCCGCCGCCTGCATGCCTCCAACGCCGCACGCCTTCGCCACACGCCGTAGTCGTTGCCAGGGATTGGCCGCAATGGTACAATCCTGTTGAGCGAGTTTTCCTACTATGGCTGCACTAACTCCCGAGGTGACCCGATTGAGACTGGCCCGCCTTTCTCCCCGCCTCGAGGGGAAAATCCTCGGCAACACAATCCCCGCTGCGGACGGCAGCGCGCTTTTAGTGGCAGGCACTATCCTCACCCTATCGTTCGTGCGGCGTCTGCAAAGCAAGGGCTACCGCTTCGTCTACGTAGACGACGACGTGTCATCGGGCATCGAGCCGGACGAGGCCATCGACGCGCAAACCAGGTCCAGGGCATTCGAGGCCCTTCGGGGAAGCCTCAAGTGTATCGCGGAGAGGACCCCTATAGACTCGGGGAAGGTAACCGAGGCGGTAGAGTGCATTGTGGATAACATCAAGCAGCGCGCGGGTATCACCTTTAGCCTGGCCACCATACGCACCCTGGACGAGTATACCTTCGTGCACAGCCTCAACGTGTGCGCCCTGGCGATCATCATCGGCCTCGAATCGGGGCTGCTGGGGGGGCAACTCACGGGGTTGGGAGTTGGCGCGCTGCTTCACGACGTTGGGAAGGTAATCGTCCCACTCAACGTCCTCAACAAGCCGAACGGCCTCACCCCGGAAGAAATGGCACTCGTTAAGGTGCATACCCTCGAGGGATTCCAGATACTCCGCGACCAGCCGGGAATCAGCCTCCTATCGGCCCACGTGGCGCTCCAGCATCATGAGAGAATGGATGGAACGGGCTACCCCAGGGGATTGTACGGCGAGGAGATACACAGGTATGCCAGGATCGCCGCGGTCGCCGATGTGATGGACGCGCTCACGAGCCCCAGGCCGTACAGGACTGGAGTGCTGCCCGACCAGGCGCGGCGAGTAGTGGCATCGCTGGCGGGGAATCAATTGGACGAGACGTTCGTCGATATCATCCTGCGGAGGGTATGCGTCTTCCCATCCGGAAGCCTAATACGCCTGAGCAGCGGCGAGACAGCAGTCGTCTCCCGCCAGTCCCCCACGGATCCGGCTCGGCCGGTCATACGGATACTGACCGACCGCGCGGGCCGGACAGTCGCGCCATACGAAATGGCTCTCGACATCAACCCCGAGGCGCACATAAAGGCTGTACTGGACGAACTGCCTTCATCTCCCGCATGACTGGGGATCACCTCAGCAGGCGCTGATTCAGTACCCCTGGTTCATTCCTTCCAGAGGCCCTCGGTGCCCCAATCAGAATCCAGCCCCCAGCCAAGAATCTCATCGACGGGCGGCGATTCATATCCCCCCTCCTTCGAATGACCCCAACCGAACCGCTTTTTGATTTCAATCAGGAATTCGGCGTACTTCAGAGGCGCAAGCGTAGCGTCGATTACGGGAACCCCCACGATCCGCTGGATCTCCTTATAGAATCCAAACTCGATGGTGCATCCCAGCACTATGACTTCCGCCCGGTCCTTCTCAACGGCCTCCTTCGCGCATTCGATGAGCGCGGACATGGTGCGGCGTTCGTCCGCATGGAAATCCGGCACGCCCATACCGAGGGATTTGAACGACGCCAGCCTGCCGCCGAACCCGTACTTCTCAACGTTCTCGCGCATGGCAGGTATCCATTTCCTCCGCCCGACGATAATGGAGAACGTGTCCCCCAGTGTGGCGGCCACGTGAAGCGCAGCCTCCGCCGGTGCCGCGATCACCATGTCGCGGACGATCTCACGGGCTTCCCTCAGCCCGGGATCGTAGAAACAACCGATGACGGCCCCGTCGTATCCCTGGTTTTCAGCCCGCTTGACGGCGTGGAGAATATCCGGCAGCACCAGGGCCTCGTAGTAATGATACTCCAGGTGTTCGGGCCCCTTGCCAAGGGACACCACATCCACCCTGACATCCGGTTCCACCTCGGTCTCGAAAGAGGCCCTCATCGGCTCATCGAAAGCACTTGTCCCCAGGGGATTAATCCACAGGATCCTCTTTTTCACAATTCATCCCTCCCAGTTGAAGCCCTCGAGCCCACATTCCGGTTCCGTGATGTTCGTGGGGCAATGGTCGCGGGACGGAGAGATATCACATCAGGTTTCGAGCCTTGACGGCCACATACAATCCCAGGCGCTCCTCATCATCCTCCAGGACTTGAGGCCCGAGCAGCTCCTTGATCCTGCCGATCCGGTACTTGACCGTATTGGGGTGAAGGAACATCTTCCGAGCGGTTTGAACCACACTATGCTGGTGATCCATGAATACCTCGAGCGTCTGCACCAGACTCGTGCCTTTCCGGCGGTCGTGCTCGAGCAGCGGAGCAAGACGTTTGGCGCAGAATTCCCTCAGTGTCTCGCTCTCGCTGTTACCAATGATTTCGTATATGCCGAACCTGTTATATGTTCTTATCCCGCCCTGCCCAAGCCGCTGGGCGAGGGCGGCCGCCTTGAGGGCTTCCTGGTAGCTCTTGGCCAGGTCGAGGAAGGCGGCATGGTATCCCCCAATGCCGGCCGAAAGGCTCGCGCCCTGGAGTTCGTCTGCCACGGCTGCTTGAATCGAATGGGCCAGTTTC
>JAHDPS010000267.1 GCA_018434225.1 Bacillota bacterium | reverse complement strand
GAATACCGGGACTACTGCGCGGACCGGTAGGCCGGCAGACGATGGACGGGCGGACGATAGGCCGGCAGACGGTAGGCCGGCGGGCCGAGGGAGTCGAGCGACGGAGCAGTTGTGCGTGGAGCAGTTGAGTGGTGGAGGAGTTGAAGGATGTACTTCCTGTCTGAAGACGAGCGGCGCTTTCTGCTCAAGGGGTTAATTCCCAGGGCGCGGCGGAACGAGGTATCGGCGGAGCTGCGGGGATGGAACTGGCACGAGCCTCCCCTCGAGCCGCTCTACGATGTCAGGCTGGGCGTGTGGGAGGTCGCCGGGCGATATTGCGAGAGTGGGCGGGACCTGTTCCTGAGGCGAGTCCGGGACTGCGCTCTCAAGCCGAGCCCGGCAATGGCGGCGGGCTCTGTCTATCATTCAACACTTTCGGAACTACTAGTGTCGGTGAAGCGGATCGTCTACCAGGTCGGGGTGGCGGAGTGCATCGGTGCGTTGTCGCAATTGAGGGAACCGGGTCCCGCGCGGATTGCGGCTGTGGTCGAGAGGATTCCGCCTGAACATCGCGAGACCGTGGGGCGGAATTGCTCGTCGCTATGGAGGTTCGAAGCCGACAGGGTGGTCGCGCGGGTGCAGGAGGTCCTTGCGACTTACCCCCATGTCGGAGTGGATTCGCTGGTGAACCAGGTTGCACCGGTGATAGTCGAGCATAGGCTCGATGGTTCGTTTCTTGGCTTGAGCAAGAACCTCAGCACCGATGCCTTGTTGGTTTCGGGACCGATGGTGGTCGACATCAAGTTCGGCGAACCGCGCGACTTTCACCGCCTGTCCACCGCCGGATATGCGCTGGCGATGGAGGCGCTGTACGAGCACCCCGTCGACGCCGGCTGCCTCGTGTACGTCCGGTTCAACGGCGGCGGCCTGCGGGTCGAGCGGGACCTCCACTTGATCGACGACGAGTTGCGGCAGTGGTTCGTCGAGGAGCGGGACTCGAAGATGAAGATGGTGTTCGAGGAGATCGACCCGGGCAGGGCGGATTCTTGTAGGCCGGAGGAGTGCCCGGTGGGGGAGGGGTGCAGTCAGGCATAGCGTAGGCAGCAATCTCATCCGGACTGATGCTGCACCGGTTCCAGTCCGTTGATAGGCAACCACGCAAGGCTGCGGAGCTCATGTAATAGGGGACTGAAAGCTATTTCTTCATCTGGGAGGCTCGAAAAGCCTAGAACTCCCCTTTCTGACCCATTGGGCTCTGCAGCCTATTTGCAGCGAATAAAATCGGGAGGCCAGAGCATTCTATGACCTGGTGTCTGGTGTATTCCCAGATGAAGCAATAATGGCAAAAGAGGTGGGTAGCGGTGGAAAGCGATTGGGGTCGAAGGCTGCGCGGTTCGAGGCATCTCAGGCTGGGCGTTTATCTTTCTGAGAGCCAGATACCCGACAAGCGAGCTTTTGCAGTCGTGGTCGAAACCAGCGAAAGGGCAGACATCAAGATACTGGTTAACGCCACCCGTTCATCCGAACGCTGAGCCGTGGCGGCACAGATTACCAAGGTAGGCAGGAACTGTAGAGGCGATTGCGAAGAATCAGAATGGAACATCTTGTCCTCTATTTGCGAGGAGGTCGAACGATGTAGATGTCGGAGAAAAGATATCGACTCAGCGACGCGGAAGTGCATCTTGACCTAGTTGGATTCTGGCGCTTGGTGGAAACCCATCATCTCCTCGCGGAAGGTGTGTACCCGAATTGCCGCAGTCTAGCAGCCCGCTTTGAGGTGCATAAGCGCACCGCTAAGAGAGATATCGAGCGGCTTCGGGATCTTTTCCGGGCCCCGATCAAGTACGATCCTCGAATCACGCCGAAGTCATCGAATCGGAGGGAGTTGAGGTGTGAGGTTTAGGGAGGACCTGCAAGAAAGCGGCTAGCAGGTACCAGCGATAACCATGTGAGCCAAGGGCTGGATCGCGAACATGCGTTTGCCACTCCGTGTGCCGATGAGGGCAGAGTAGATTAGTCATGAGGGGTTTTCCCATTTGGGAGGTGGTTGCAGAGTGCTGAAGTACACGGGCCACCCGCTGGTGGATGTGGGTGCCGCAACAATCGCGGCATTCGCCAACAAGCGGGACCCGGCCACTCTTACGGAAGAAGACCTCAGTGCTGTTGGGGAGTTTATTGTAGACGAGTACACTGTCAACCCCTTGAAGTCGTTTCTTACAGTGGCGTTTCCGAACTCAGGCTTTACGAATCCCGCATTTGAGTCAAAGCCGGAGAAACGAATCGACTATGCCAGAAGGGTAGTTGGGGCATACAAAGATGACGTTCCTCGCCTCCCGGTAAGGTGTGTGTTTACTGGTGCGTTCGCCGTGGACTATGCGTACAGACAGCATATTCCAATGATAACGGGAGAACAGGTATTCAACTTCCATCCCGGTGGCAAGGCTGGCCTCCCGGTCTCCGGGGAGGCGTTACTGTGTCTTCAAGCCTTTCCGCTGGGTTGTGCCAAGTGCGCGGGCAGGTTGCTCGCCGTCCACTCTGATGATTACGATTTGACGTACCATTTTGCGTCGGAGTTTCTCAGGGAGAACCGCGCTTCCCTCGCCGTAGCTCACGCCAGCGGCAGCAGCAAGATGCCTGAGGCAAGAATGACCGCAGGCACTCTTTTGATCGACACGCTTCTTCGAGCCGAATCTAGGCGACAGCGTACTAACAGAGAACAAGGACATTGCTCTGTTACTGCGTACCTGCTTACAAACAGCGGACAATCATCCCCACTTGATTCAAATCCGCCTCTAGAGATAATCCACCTTCCGATGGAGATGACATCCTTTCTGCGAGCGGTTGCCAGCGCTGACTACAAGAATGAAT
>JAHDPS010000125.1 GCA_018434225.1 Bacillota bacterium | reverse complement strand
GAAGACGCACGATGGGATCAGCGCCGGATCGAACGGCTTCCTTGGCGCACCAACAATTGTGTCCACGGACAGGATGGCTTGAGCGGATGCAATATTGGCGAGCTGTTGCCCGCCTGTCACGTCACCGGCCGCATAGAGACCGGGCACGCTGGTGCGCTGGTAAGGATCAACTCTTATGGCCTGTCCGTCCAACACCAATCCCAGTTGGTCAGGGTTTACTCCCTGGAGGTTTGGGATTCGGCCTGCGGAGACCAGAGCGTACTCCGCCTCGATCTCTACTTTCTCGGAGTCCGTAGCGCCAAGCACCTTCAGTCCGTGGGGAGACGATTGTATGTCGTGCACGTGTGTCCCGGTGCGGATAGTGACTCCGTCGCGCTTGAGGTGCGTGGTGAGTCTCATTGAGACTTCTCGATCAGCCTGTGCGAGAATGGAAGAGAGCGCCTCGATGACTGTGACGGTGACATCCAAGGCGGAGAGGATCGAGGCGAACTCGATCCCAATGGCGCCGCCCCCAATGATGACAACCGAGGACGGCTTCGTGCGCAAGGACAGTATCTCGTCACTGGTCAGCACCCGCGGGCTGTCGATGCCCGGTATCGGTGGCCGGAAGGCGCGAGACCCGGTTGCGATGACCGTGTGCCGGCCTTCCACGAACTGCGTGGCGCCGTCCGTGGCGTGGACCTCTATGAGGCCTGGGCCCCTGAGGGCTCCGCGTCCCCGAATCAGCGAGACTTTGTTCGCGTTAAGCAGAGCTTCGACCCCCGAACGAAGATGGGCGACGATGAGGTCCTTACGGTGTATCATTTTCGACCAGGAGGCTTCGCAGCGGCCTGATATCTCAATCCCCAGATCGGCGGCATTCCTCGCCTGCCGGAGGAAGTGGGTTCCAGCGACCAGCGACTTGGTTGGTATGCAGCCTTTGTTAAGGCACGTGCCGCCAACGTGGTCCCCTTCTATCAGGGTCACATGGAGCCCTTTCTGAGCAGCATGTATTGCGCCCACATATCCACCTGGTCCCCCACCCAGGAAGATCACATCGTACATTATCTTCCCCCTCATTTCCTTCGCATGATTGCGTATGAGCGAGCAAGGAACGTGCCCACTCTCCCCGCTCGATACTGCCTGGCTCTGCGCTGCTCGGCAGAGAGGCCGTATGCGCAGATACTGCACACCGAGGCGCCGGCTTTGAGCAGAATCTGAGCATAGGATGGCGCTTGGCACGGCGGTTCTGGCCCTGGAGGATGTGTTGTCGATGATGTGTCGTCGCGCGCCGGGTTTTGAGCAAAGAAAGGGCGATCGCCTGCTCTGATTCGGGGCCATCATAGCAACGATCGCCGCCGCTATCTAGAGTCGCCGTCCGGTCACCACCGTATTACTGCCGTACAGAAGGGCGCAATAGATCGAGTGCGCCGAGGACCACGTGCGCGAGGCCGAAGCCGAGAACGCCCGCACCAAAATTGCTGGGCAGAAGCGTATAACCTATGCCTGACACCGCCGCTCCGACAGCAATCACTATCCAACTGGTCGTCGCTTTCATTACAGGTCACCTCCCACGCATAGCGTGTTCAGGCGCGTGAGGGGTGATTCGCCAGGATATCCTGCCAGTTGTGCGTGTATCGCTGGCCGGTCCGTCAGTAGACGTGGCAGGCCACGTAATGGCCGGAACCCCTATCGGTCAGGGGTGGTTCTTGTTCGCCGCACACCGGTTTCGCGAATTCGCACCTCGTGTGAAACCGGCAGCCGGGCGGGGGATTGATCGGGCTCGGAACGTCCCCCTCGAGGATCTTCCTGTCGCGTCTTTCGACCGGATCCTCGATGGGAACGGCCGCCAATAGTGCTCGCGAATACGGGTGAATCGGTTCTTTGAACAGGTCTTGCTTGTCGGCGTACTCCACCAGTTTTCCCACGTACATCACGCCGACCCTGTCCGAAAGGTACCTGATGACACTCATGTCGTGCGATATGAATAGATACGTCAGGTTGAATCTCCCCTGGAGGTCCTTCATCAGGTTCAGTATCTGGGCGGTCACGGAGACGTCGACCGCCGAGATGGGTTCGTCCGCCACCATGAACTCGGGGTTGAGCGACAACGCCCTGGCTATTCCGACGCACTGCTTCTGACCGCTCGACAGCGTGTGCGGGTATTCCGCGGCATGCCTCTGCTCGAGCCCCACCGTGTTCAGCAGATCCGCCGCCCTTTCGTACAACTCGGCCCCCGAGGCCAGGCCGTGGACCTGGAGCGGCTCTGCGACTATCTCGTATACCGTCTTGCGGGCGTCGAAGGAACTGAACGCGTCCTGGAAGATGAGCTGCATCTTGCGCCTCATCAATCGCATCTCCTTGTTGCCGAACTCCATGATGTCCTTGCCCTCGTACAATATCCTGCCGCTGGTGGGCTCGATCAGCCGCAGTATGAGGCGACCCGTCGTGGTTTTGCCACAACCGCTCTCGCCCACCAATCCGAATGTTTCGCCCCGTCTTATCACGAAGCTGACGTCGTCCACCGCGTGGACGTCTTTCCTGGGGCCGGCGAGGAAGCCGCCGCCCGACGAGAAGTACTTCACCAGTCTATCCACGAGGATGAGATCACTCACGGGCAGATCCTCCCTTTCTCAATGCCTGCTCCGGTGGAGCGGATCCAGCTCAATGCGGATCCAGTTTCCCACCAGATTAAGGGCCAGGATCGTAAGCGCGATCGCTACGCCAGGGAATGTCACCAGCCACCACGCCTGGCCGATGTAGATCCGGCCCTCGCCGATCATCAACCCCCACGATGACTGGGGCGGCTGTATACCGTAGCCCAGGAAGCTCATTGTGGCCTCGGCCCCGATGATGCGGGCGATCTCCAGGACGTACGTGGTTATGAGGGGCGAGATTATATTCGGCAGTATGTGACCGAACAGGATGTGTCCGGTCGGACACCCGATTGCCCTGGTGGCTTCCACCATAGTCGTTTCCCTCATGGAGAGAACCTGGCCCCTTGCCATTCGCGCGTGAACCATCCACCCGTTGAAGGTGAGGGCGGCGATAAGATTCCACTCCCCCGGACCCAGCACCATGACGAACGTGAGGGCCACGAGAAGGCCCGGGAATGACGATTGTATGTCCACGATCCTCATGATGACGGTGTCGACCCACTTGCCGAAGTACCCCGAGATCAATCCGAGGACTGTGCCGAGGGCTCCGGATATCGCCACGCATACGAAGCCCACCGTCAGTGACACCCGGCCTCCCCAGAGTATCCGACTCAAAACGTCTCTGCCCTGCTGGTCGGTCCCGAGGATGAACCTCTGGCTGCCGCCTTTGACCCAGAAGGGAGGCTTCATCCGGTTGACGAGGGTGCCCTTTGTGGGATCGTGGGGCGACACGAGAGGCGCCGCCACGGAGCAGAATACCACAAAGCACAGGAAGAGCAGGGATACCAGCGCGAGTTTGTCCTTCCACAGGCGGCGGAGTGACGCGCCGGCCCTCTTGCGGGCAGCCTCCGGCCTGAATACCTCGGCTGGAGCCAAGCGGGACTCCGGTTTCATGCGTAAACCCCCAATCCACTGCTCCGGATCAATACTTGATCCTGGGGTCGAATAGGCCGTATGAGAGGTCCGTCACCAAATTGATCACCGTCACTATGATGGCCACGACGAAAACGCAAGCCTGGAGGAGCGGGAAGTCCTGGTGCTGGATGGTATCGAGAATCAGGGTTCCAAATCCGGGCCATCCGAACACGTGCTCCACCGGCGAACTTATCCCGGCCAGCATCCTGCCCAGATCCACGCCGACGGTCGTTATCACCGCGGGCGCCGCGTTTTTCAGGGCATGTTTAAATATGACCGTCCTCTCATCCAGGCCTTTTGCCCTGGCCGTCGTGACGTACTGCTGGTTGAGCTGGTCCAGCATGGAAAACCGCATTATCTGCGCTATGCGACCCGCCGGGACTATCGCGAGAGACAGGGTGGGGAGGACGAGGTGCCGGATCGTCCCGTATCCGGATGTGTAGAACCACCCCAATCCGACGGCGAATACCGTGACAAGCATGAGGCCGACCCAGAACGTGGGGACGCAGATCCCGGTGAGCGCTCCCGCGGTTAGCACCCGGTCGAGGGTCGAGCCAGGGTGATACGCCGCCAGGATGCCAAGCGGGACGGACACAACGGCGGCCACTATGAACGAAAGCACGACCAACTGGAACGTCGCGGGCATTCTCTCCAGGACGATGCCCAGGGCGGGCTCCTTCTGCCACCACGACAAGCCGAAGTCCAGGCGCACGAGGCCGGAGGCGAAGTCCATGAGCTGATATATCAGGGGCCTATCGAGGCCCAGCTGGTGCTCGAGCTGCGCGCGCTCCTCATCCGTTGCCTGAAGGGGCAGCATGATGTCCACCGGGCTGCCGATCAGGTGGGTTATCACGAACACAAGGAGAGATACCCCGACAATCACCAGGACGCAGTATCCCAATCGCAGAACGACGTACCTGAACATCCCCAGTCCTCCTCCACGGAGGGGGATCGCGCTCCCCCTCCGCAGCTCGAGTGATCTCTACTGGATTATCTTCATCTCTGAGAGCAGCCTCTTGTCATCCTGCCGGGGCTTCCAGTCAAGGCTCTTGCTCATCCCGAAGATGTCTTTCAGGTTTAGAAGGAAGATGAACGCCGGGTCCTCGTATATCGCCTTGCCGACCTCCTCGTACATCTTCTGGCGCTTCGCCGGGTCCATTTCGCTCCTCGCCGCGTCGATCTTCTTGTCGTGGACGTCCGTATACGACGACATGGGTCCCTTGCTATGGACGAGCGACGAGAAGGTTCTGTCGGCGTCGAACATGTCGTTCGAATGGAAACTCAGGATCATGTCCGGCGCGAGGTTCCTGTCGAACAGGATCTTCAGCCAACCGCTCCAGTCGTAGTACTTGAGCTCGATATTGAAGCCGGCTTCCCTGAGCATCATTGAGATGGCCTCCGCGAGCTCGCCGTCCTTCAACCACCGGCCGCGCTCCGCGACGAGCTGGACCTTCTCTCCCTTATATCCGGCCTGCTTTAGCAGATCTCTAGCCTTGTTGACGTCATACGGGTAGGGCTTGAGTTCGGCGTTGAACCCGACATACCCAGGCTTAAACAGCTGTCCCTGGGCAGCTGCGGCGTACCCGCCGTAAAGGCTCGTTGCGAGCGCCTCCTTATCGACGGCGTAGTTCGCGGCCTGTCTGAGGAGCGGATTCCTCATGGCGCCCTTGAACTGGTTCAGCCGTACCAGCGGGAACTCCAGGCCCTCCACGGACGCCACCTTGGGAACGTCCTTAACATACTCGGGGAGCATGTTCACGGCCAAGTCGATCTCGTTGGCCTTCAAGGCCGACAGTCTGGTGGAACCCTCCTCGATGAACCTGAACAGGGCCTTCTTGATGGATGGTTTGGGGCCCCAGTATCCGTCGAATGCCTCGACCGCGATGTTGACGCCGCGACTCCAGCCCGTTACTTTGTATGGCCCGGTGCCGATGGGCTTGGCCCCCACGGTATCTCCGGACGCCTCCACGTGTTTTTTACTCACTATCTTGAGCCCTGTCAGGCGGACTGGAAGCGCGGGATCCGGGCCGTCCGTGATGATCTTGACCGTCAACTCGTCGACTTTCTCGGCTTTCTTGATGCTCCGGAAGTTGCCCGCTATTTGCGACTTGAATGCCGTGTCGACGATGCGATTGACGCTGAAGGCTACGTCTTCGACCGTCAGCGGATCGCTGTTGTGGAAATTCACGCCCTTCCTGATCTTGAATTCCCATGTCGTGGCGTCGACGGATTTGAAGCTCTCGGCCAGGCAGGGCTTTGGTTTCAGCGTTTGGCCATCCGTTTCGAGCAACCCCTCGAACACGTTCTCGGTTACCGCGCGCATGTTCCCGTCATCCGGGAACTGCGGATCCAGACTGCTAGGTTCGCCCTGAAGCGCTACGACGATCGAGTCCTTGGCCTTCGCCGGCTGCTGCGCGGGTT
>JAHDPS010000347.1 GCA_018434225.1 Bacillota bacterium | reverse complement strand
TTCAAAGACTCGTAGGCGGTGTGTTGCCTGAAACCTGCTGTGCAGAGTCTCTATTCCGCCATGAAGAGGCGAGCCGCGTCGGTTGTTTACAGGCTGACGGGTGGGGTTTGCGGGATTGCTTCCAGCGAACGCGGGGCAACCTCAGCCGAATACGCGCTAGCGTATGCCGCCGAACAGTATTGGCACGTGTCTGGCATGAATCAGCGAGGTGGTGAGACTCGCCGTTCGTGGGAGCGAGCTGCGCAATTCCGACGCCTCATGGTATACTTGACTACAGAAACCCAGTCTGAGGAAGGGATGCCTGTATGCCAGCGGTTCGCATAGTGACCAATCCGAAAGTAATGATGGGCAAGCCGGTGATTGAGGGCACTCGGATTACGGTTGAGCTCGTTCTGGAAAAACTGGCTGCCGGCGAGACCCCAGCGCAAATAGTGGGAGCTCACCCGGGGATCACTGAAGAGGGCGTGCTGGCGGCTCTTGACTACGCAGCGAGAGTACTGAAGGCGGACATCGTGGATCCTACAGCGAGGGCTGGCTCGTGAGGTTTGTGGCGGATGAGTGCGTGGACGCCGAGATCGTGGCCCGGCTTCGTGAGCGGGGGCACGAGGTAGTCTGCATCGCTGGAGAGCATCCGGGACTTGAGGACGAGGCTGTACTGGACGCAGCCGGTCGATTGGAGGCCGTGTTGCTCACGGCCGATAAGGACTTTGGGCAATTGGTCTTTAGGTGGCGCAAGGTGGATGCGGGCGTAATCCTCCTGCGTCTCGCCGGACTTGGTCAGGAAGAGAAGGCAACCGTAGTATTATCTGTGGTCAGCCGGTATGGCACAAGGCTGAGGGGCGCCTTCACGGTGATCAGCGAGACTGCGGTGCGTATCAGGAGGGAACCTTACAGTTAGGATGGCGTAGTTCACTCAAAGACCCCGCGCAGGCCTAGGGCGGGGGGCTCGACATATCCCCCGCCGTTCACCGTCACTGCCCCTCCGGCGCCAATGTACAAATCTGAGCGATTGTGTCCCTACCTCCGCGGCGATGTCGTTCCTCGTCAACAGCACTATACTGTTGACGACGGCTAAGCGACTCTTGCCGGAAGGAAAGTCCAGAGAGCAGGTGGGAGAGCATCTCGACGAGTTCCTCAAGTCCGTCTATGCTGGCTGGAGCAGCGTCATGCAGTGAGGGTGTTGAGGTGCGAAAGGCACGTGCGGGGCTCGCTTAGAGCGTTTTGAGGATTACTCAGAAGGCGAGGGAAGAAGCGTCATGACGGCGAATGGCGGGCGAGTTCAATACGGGAATTGGGTGTCAAGCAGGCTAACCGCGATAGTGTTCGTTCTCTTTCTTGTGTTCTGCCTGGTGACTGTCCTGGCGTTCGTGATCAGACCCGCATGGGGAGGCATTGGCGCCGTCATGAGGACTCTCGCCGTTCTCTTGACGGCGTTCTGGTTCACCTCATTTCTGTACTTCATGGTTGCACGGCGTCTGTTCGCTGATGATGGTGGCGGCATTCAGGACAAGATACTGGAACTGCTCATCTCTCATATTGACTGGAATGGCCGTGGGCGGGCCCTGGACATCGGCTGCGGCAATGGAGCGTTGGCCATCAAATTGGCGCGGAAGTACAGCGACGCTCGTGTAACGGGCATAGACTACTGGGGAGCGGAGTGGGGGTACTCCAAGAAGGCCTGCGAAGCAAATGCCTCCGTCGCCGGCGTATCCGAGAGCACCTCTTTTCAGCGGGCGAGTGCATCTCACCTGCCATTTCCAGATGAGACCTTTGATCTGGCGGTCAGCAACCTCGTATTTCACGAGGTAAAGGACAGCAAGAACAAGATGGATGTTCTCAAGGAGGCGCTACGCGTTGTGAAGAAGGGCGGCATCTTCGTCTTTCAAGATCTGTTTCTCATACGGCAGTACTACGGGCAGATCGATGACTTGCTTGTCTCGCTGAAAGAGTCAGGCATCCAGGAGGCAAGGTTTGTTGACACCAGCAAAGCCGCCTTCATCCCGCAAGCGCTGAAGCTGCCGTTCATGGTTGGTAGAATCGGCATCCTGTCCGGCGTGAAGTAGACTGGATCCGAAGGGGCGCGATCCAGCGCGCCAGATGCATACCATTCAGAGGTATGGTTGATGTTCAGAAGTTATCTCTGGATTATCGGGATTGCCGTATTGCTGATATATAGTGTGGTATCAATTACCCTGCTCAATTGAAGGCTGCACGTAGCCACTCTGATCGAGGGCAACACTTATGAAGATGAGAATTTAAAGACACCATTTGTGCTTGGCTTTTTTCGTCCGAAAACCTATATTCCTTCATTCTTTGTGTCCACTGGTTCAATCCGTTGGTATGGGTGGCCTTTCTTCTAATGAGCGCGGACATGGAGATGTCTTGTGATGAACGTGTCTTAAATGAGATGGGCAGCAAGATTAAACAAGCGTATTCAACGTCCTTGCTTTCCCTGGCAACAGGACGACGCCTCATAAACGGAAGTCCGCACGCATTCGGTGAGGGGAACGTAAAGGGACGGATCAAAGACATATTGAACTTCAAAAAGCCCGCTGCATGGGTGATTGGTAGTTTCTATCATACTCGTCGCCGCCTTGGTCATAGGCTTCACATCGAACAGACCATCTGCCGATGGCTCGTCCGATTGGGATGTATATGATTTCCCAAGTTGTTTATATGACCGTGTCACTTTCAATACTGAAGCAGAAATATACCCGTCGTCTTTTGGAGCCATCAATGTTGTGCTGACAAACCAGGAAATGGAAAGCGGGTTGACTTGCGGTAAGGCATTTACCCTTGTAAAGCAGGTTGGAGACAATTGGCGGATAGTCCCCTTCACGGAAGGCGTATCTTTCGATGATGTAGCAATTGATCTTTCTATCGGGGTTGGCGAAACATACCACTTAACTCCTGCTATGCTTTCGGCAGAACTCGATGTGGGTAATTACCGTATCGTTACAGGAGTATGATATTCAAATGAACAGCCACCGCAGGCAGGGTAACCCGACCCGTTCATTGCATACAAGGCGATGCTACTTGTCGAACGAATTCGTTTGACTCCAACACGCCTCGACATCTAAAATGAGATTGACAGGAACTGGCATGCATGGTATCAAATCCCCCCTAGACTTCTACACGCTTCGACGC
>JAHDPS010000325.1 GCA_018434225.1 Bacillota bacterium | reverse complement strand
GGCGGCGAGCAGCAGATGCTGGCCATCGGAAGGGGCCTCATGCTGAATCCCAAACTGCTCATGCTTGACGAGCCCTCCCTGGGCGTTGCGCCCGTGCTCGTGGAACGCATCATGGATCGGATCACTCAGATCAACAAAATGATGGGTACAACGATTCTCCTTGTCGAGCAGAATAGTAGTGATGCTCTGGAGATATCAAATCGGGCGTACGTTTTGCAGACAGGCGAGGTCGTCCTCAGCGGCAACGCGGAGGATGTGTCCGCGAGCGACACAGTTCGGAAGGCGTACCTTGGGCTATGACCTGGACGGGCCTCGTCGTGGGCCAAGGAGGCCCTTGGTTACTGGTGTCCGCGCCATGACCGGCTCGGGGGGGCTTCATAACAACACGCTCGATCCATTATAATGGTGTAGTGTTGTGGAAGGGCGATTTCACTTAACGGTATTACCGCCCTACTGAAGCCCTTGCTGGAGATGGTCAATATGGCGAAGAACGCCAACGCGAGTTCGATAAAGGCACTGAAGCTTCTGGCTCTGTTCACCGAAGGAGTGGGTTCCCTGAGCCTTGACGAGATCAGCACGATGTCGGGTTTGCCGGTGGCGACTGCGTTCAGAATGCTTAACGCCCTGGTTGCCTCCGGCATGATCGACGTTGTTGACGCTGGCCGCGGCCGCAAGACATATAAACTCGGTCTCAAGCTCCTGGCCCTGGGTCAACTGGTAGCCGATCATTTGGAGATTCGCTCTGTGGCGCTTCCGCATATGACAGATCTGCGGGACGAGGTGCAGGAGGCTGTCCATCTTGTCGTAAGGGACAGACAGGAGGCGGTCTATGTAGAGAAGGTCGAGACAACTCACCCCGTGCGCCTGTACACGAAGGTGGGCCGGCGCGCCCCCCTGTACGCCGGCGCCTGTGCAAGGGCTCTAGTCGCCTTCCTGCCGGAGGACGAGATGGCTCTCGCTCTTGACGGGATCGAGCTCGTGCGGTTTACGGGCACTACGATCACCGAGCGATCCGCCCTGGAAAAGCGCCTGGCCGATGAGCGGGCGCAAGGATACACGGAAAGCCAGGGTGAGATATACGAGGGAACATGGGCCATCGCAATGCCGGTACGGGACCACAGCGGGCAGGTGGTAGCCGCTGTCAGCATTGCCGGACCGGGTGGCAGCAGGGCAGATGAAGTCAAACTGGACGCCCTGGCGCGCTGTGTTGATGAAATCTCTCGCGACTTGGGCTATTACCTGAGGAATGGGAACGACCATTTTTGAGCCATCGCTCAGGAGGACGTCAAGACATCCTCCTTGTCAGTAGGCTTGCTCTTTCTGCCCGCTCCCTTGATGTGGCATCCGCTCCCAGCGATCACCTGAATCCCCCCTGGTCTTCTGTCTACTCCGAATTGTGCCCATATCACCAGAAGGAATTAAATCCCATAATAAAGAATTGAGATCTGGGCACCGCGTCATTCTGGAACGACCAAGGAGGTTCACAAAATGAACTCGCTGGTTATCATGCTCGTGACGTTCGTTTTGTACCTGCTGGCGTACAACCTGTATGGCAAGAGACTCGGGCGCAAGATATTCGATCTCTGCGCCGAGAGTATCACGCCAAGCCAGAAGGTCAACGACGGTGTGGACTACGTCCCCACCAACAGACTGATCCTAGCGGGACACCACTTCACATCGATAGCGGGCACCGGCCCGATAGTTGGTCCGGTGCTCGGCGTCATCTGGGGCTGGGTACCCGCCCTTATATGGGTCGTGCTCGGCTCCATTTTCGCGGGCGCCGTCCATGACTTGGGCGCCCTGGTTGTTTCCATGAGGCACGACGGCAAGTCGATTGGGGACATAACGGGTTCGATCGTGAGCAAGCGTTCGCGCACCCTGTTCTCGCTGATAATATTCTTCGCGCTGTGGATCGTCATAGCCATATTCGCGATACTGATGGCCGGATTATTCGTGCAATACCCCGAGTGCGTGTTCCCGATCTGGGTGGAGATCCCGATAGCGATGGGCTTGTCCTGGTATATATACAACAAGAAGGGCAGCCTGCTTGTCGGCTCCATAGCGGCCCTACTCCTCATGTACCTGACGATATGGATAGGCCTATTCATACCGGTGAAACTCACCGCCGACGCCTGGATCGTCATAATCATGATCTACATCTTCTTTGCCTCCGTGCTGCCGGTGCAGACACTGCTCCAGCCGCGCGACTATATCAACGCACTGGAACTCGGGGTGGCGATGGTGCTGTTGATCGTTGGAATAATCGTGGCTCCGAAGCTCATCGTCGCCCCGGCCATCGTAGCCAATCCCGCAGGCGCGCCGCCCCTCTTCCCGTTCCTATTCATAACCATCGCCTGCGGCGCCATCTCGGGGTTTCATAGCCTGGTTTCCAGCGGCACGAGCTCCAAGCAGATAGCCAGGGAGCCTGATGCCCTGCTCGTCGGATACGGCGGGATGCTCCTCGAGGGAGTCCTCGCGGTCCTCGTTATAATCGCGGTCACTTCGGGCGTCCCCCAGGAGGTGTGGCTCAAGACATACGCCAACTTCGCCAAGGTGCCCACACTTCCCACGTTCGCCGAGGGCGGCGCGCGCATAGTCGAGGTACTGGGCATACCCAAAGCGCTGGCCCTGAACATCCTGGCGGTGTTCATGGTGAGCTTCGCGGGCACGACGATAGACACGGCCACCCGCATTCAGCGGTACGTTATCGCGGAAACCGCCGCCAATACGAATCTCGGCTGGTTGTCGAATAAGTATATCGCGACCCTGGTGGCGGTCATCTCCGCCTACCTGCTTGCGTTCAGGAAGGGCGCGAACGTGATATGGCCGCTGTTCGGCGCGACCAACCAGCTACTCGCTGGCTTGGCCCTCCTGGTTGTCACCGCCTACCTGGCGCGCAATAAGAAACCGCTGGTGTACACGGCGCTTCCGATGGCCTTCATGATCGTCATGACCACCTGCGGCATGGTGGCCAACTTGGTGACCTACGTGGGGAAAGGCGATTGGCTGCTTTCGATCATAGACGCCATCGTACTCGTCCTGGAAGTGTGGCTTGTGGTGGAGGCCTGGGGGGTCATCAGGAAATACACATCCACTCAGGCCTGATCGAGCAGGGTATCGGCTGAGTGTTCCACGCAGGCGATACCCACCGACCGAATAGGATCCGATGATGCTCAAGATAATCAGACGCTGGTGCCCAACATGCCGCCGGTCGAATGCCCAAGATCGCGACCGGCGGTTATTTTTTCTTACGGGTCTCGGGGTGCGGATTGCGGATCTGATCTGTGGGCTCTGCCGACGGATCTGTCTCAGCAGTGCTTGGGGTGTGATCTCCATCTACAGATTATTGTCACCAGGTATGACATCTGGCGACGGATCGGCTCGAAGGCCGTGACATCTACCTACGGTCTCGCGCAATAACCGTGAAATCTAGCGACGGGTCACTGTGAGTCGACTGGGAGACCGTGAAATCTGCTGACGGGCTGGCGCGGGAACCGGGATATCCGGTAGGCGAGTCCTTTGCGCCTGTTTGCGGGTGACAACATCACAGTCCGACGAGACGGAGACGAGGCTCAAGGGATAGAGATTGACAGGCCCCGTAGTACACTATATATTGTATTTGGTAACCGGCAACGCCATGCGTTTTAATAGGGAACCCGGTGCGAATCCGGGGCTGCCCCGCAGCGGTGAACAGGAACGAAAGCTGTCATTGAGCACTGGAGGATGGCCTCCGGGAAGCGACAGCCGGTAGGAAGGGGTGGGACCAAGAAGCCCGCCTAAGCCTGAAAGCCCGAAGACCTGCCGGTCGACAGATGAGCGTCGGATATCGGGCCTCCGAGGGGAGGTTGCCGGGAATCATGCCCTCATTATTCGGACCTCCGATCCCCATGCGACCTTCCCCATGCAACTGCATGCAACCGTTGTCGTGCCGCCCGACCATCCGAGATGAGCCAAATCTGTGGAGGTGGGCGGAATGCTAGTGAATGTCATCAAAAGGGACGGGCGGGTCGCGGAGTTCGACCGGAGCAGGATTGAGAACGCCATCCACCGCGCGGCGTGCGCCTGCGGTGTGGAGGACCGGTCGCTCGTTTCCACTCTGACCGGCGAGGTCGTGTCGATGCTGGAACAAAGATGGATCGACCGCGCCCCTTCCGTGGAAGACATCCAGGACATCGTGGAAGTCGTGCTGATGAATGGCGGTCAAACGGCCATTGCCAAACGATACATTCTCTATCGCAGGCAGCACGAGGAAATGCGCGTGCTTCAACACCTCCTGCTCGACGCGGAGAGGACCATCGAGGAGTACGTCGGCAGGGAAAACTGGACCGTGAATGAGAACAGCAATATGAACTACTCCCTGCAGGGGCTGAACAATCACGCCGTGAGCGCGGTCACTTCCAGGTACTGGCTGGAGAAGGTGTATCCCGAGGAGATCAGGAGGGCCCACCTCGACGGGGATTTCCACATACACGATCTGAACCTCCTCGCCCCGTATTGCTGCGGCTGGAGCCTTCAGGACCTATTGCTCAGGGGATTCGGTGGAGTCCCCCAGAAGGTCGAAAGCGGCCCCGCCCGGCACTTCCGCGTGGCGCTAGGTCAAGTGGTGAACTTCTTCTACACCATGCAGGGGGAAGCGGCCGGAGCCCAGGCGTTCTCCAACTTCGATACCTTGCTCGCGCCGTTCATCGCCTACGACGGCCTCGACTACAGGGACGTCAGTCAGTGCGTGCAGGAGTTCGTGTTCAATCTGAACGTCCCCACCCGAGTCGGCTTCCAGACGCCCTTCGTAAATATCACGATGGACGTTAAGGTCCCCAGGAACCTGGCTTCGGAGCCGGTCATCATTGGAGGCGTTCACCAGGACAGGACCTACGGGGAGTTCCAGCGCGAAGTGGACATGCTCAACCGGGCGTTTTGCGAAGTGATGCTCAACGGAGACGCTCGTGGGCGGACGTTCAGTTTCCCCATACCGACGTATAATATCGGTCCCGACTTTCCGTGGGGCTCGGATGTGGCGCGGCTCATCATGCTGATGGCGGGGAAATACGGGGTGCCGTACTTCGCGAATTTCGTCAGTTCCGGCCTGTCTCCGGAGGACGTTCGCAGCATGTGCTGCCGGCTCCGGCTGGACAACAGGGAGCTGCTGCGCAGGGGCGGCGGGCTGTTCGGCGCGAATCCCCTCACCGGTTCCATCGGGGTGGTTACCATAAACATGCCCAGGGTGGGATACTTGACGAGGACCAGGGGGTCCTTCCTAGAGCGCCTGGGTGCGCTCATGGATCTGGCGATGAGGAGCCTGATGATCAAGCGCCAGGCCCTGGAGCGATTCACCGAGAATGGACTTTACCCGTATTCCAGGGTTCACCTCAAGGCCGTGAAGCAGCGTTTCGGGGAGTACTGGAACAACCACTTCAGTACGATCGGGCTGGTCGGCATGAACGAGGCTCTCGTCAATCTTGGCCTCACCGGCCTGGACACACCGGAGGGGCGCCGTTTCGCCGTCGATGTGCTCGACTTCATGCGAGACCGCCTGGTCGGGTACCAGGAGGCGACGGGGAGCCTGTTCAACCTCGAGGCGACGCCGGCCGAGAGCACCGCGTATAGACTGGCACGACTGGATCGTGCGGCCTACCCCGACATCCGCGCCGCCGGCACTGCGGAGCCATACTATACGAACTCGACCCATCTACCGGTGGGGCGCACGGACGACGTCTTTCTCGCCCTCGAATTGCAGGAAGAACTCCAGACGAGGTACACAGGCGGAACGGTTTTCCACGCTTTTCTTGGTGAGCGCGCGGACGACCCCGATGTGGTGGCGTTGCTCATCCAGAGGGTGTTCGACAGGTATCGGATACCCTATTTCACCATCACGCCAACGTTCAGCATTTG